>CAYRBQ010000527.1:0-3299 GCA_964422305.1 uncultured Reyranella sp.
CGGCCCGCTTCGACCAGGCCTTCGTGCGCATCTCGCTGATCCCCGATCTCGGCGGTACCTGGTTCCTGCCGCACACGGTGGGCGACGCCCGCGCCCGTGCGCTCGCGATGCTCGGCACCTCGGTGCCGGCCGAGGAGGCCAAGCGCATGGGCATGGTGTGGGACGTGGTCGACGATGCCGCCCTGATGGACGAGGCCGGCAAGATCGCGAAGAAGCTCGCCGCCGGACCGACGCTCTCCTACGCCGCCATCAAGGAGGCGATCTCCGCGGCGGCCACCAACACGCTCGACCAGCAGCTCGACCTCGAACGCGACCGCCAGCGCGAGCTCGGCCGCAGCGCCGACTTCAAGGAGGGCGTCGCCGCCTTCCTCGCCAAGCGCCCCGCCAACTTCACCGGACGATGAGAGACATGGCCTACAACACCATCCTGCTCGCCAAGGACAACGGGCTCGCGACCATCACCCTCAACGCGCCGGACAAGCTGAACGCCGTCTCGCGCAAGATGATCGCCGAGATCAAGACCTGCTGGGAGGAGCTGGCCGCCGATACGTCGGTGCGCGCCGTGCTGCTGACCGGCGCGGGTCGCGGCTTCTGCGCCGGCGCCGACTTGGCCGATCCCGACCGCGAGGCGAGCGCCACGGCGGATTCGGGCGCGGCGCTCGACAAGTATTTCAATCCCACGATCCGCGCCATGCGCGCGCTGCCCAAGCCCATCGTCTCGGCGGTGAACGGCGTCGCGGCGGGCGTCGGCATGAGCTTCGCGCTCGCCTCCGACATCGCGATCGCCGGCAAGTCCGCCTCGTTCCTGCAGGCCTTCGCGCGCATCGGCCTGCTGCCCGACGGCGGCAGCACCTGGTTCCTTCCGCGCCTGGTGGGCGAGCAGCGCGCACGTGCGCTCGCCATGCTGGCGCCGCAGATCAGCGCGCAGCAGGCGAAGGACTGGGGCCTGATCTGGGACGTGGTCGAGGATGCCGAGCTGATGAAGACCGCGACCGACCTGGCGCGCCGTCTCGCCGACGGCCCGACCATGGCGCTGTCGCGCATCAAGGAAGCGCTGGGGCAGGCGAGCGGCAACACGCTCAGCCAGCAGCTCGACGTCGAGCGCGACTTTCAGCGCGAGCTGGGCCGCAGCGGGGACTTCAAGGAAGGCGTCGCCGCCTTCCTCGCCAAGCGCAAGCCCGCCTTTAAGGGCAACTAAAAAATAGGGGAGAGACGCGATGACGACGCCGTTCAAGGAGATCGCCTCGGGGCTCAAGTTCCCGGAAGGCCCCATCGCCATGCCCGACGGCTCGGTGATCCTGGTCGAGATCCAGGGCGAAGTGCTGACCCGCGTCATGCCGGACGGCAAGAAGCATGTCGTGGCGAAGATGCCGGGCGGCCCCAACGGCGCCGCGGTCGGGCCGAAGGGCAAGATCTACGTGACCAACAACGGCGGCTTCACCTGGCACACCCTGCCCGACGGCCGCACCTTCCCGAGCATCGCGCCGCCCACCTACACCGGCGGCTCGATCCAGGTGGTCGATCCCGAGACCGGCAAGGTCGAGACGCTCTACGATTCCTGCGACGGCCGGAAGCTCAACGGCCCCAACGATCTCGTGTTCGACGACGATGGCGGCTTCTGGTTCACCGATCTCGGCAAGACGCGCGAGCATGTAAGCGACCGCGGCGCCGTCTATTACGCCAAGGCCGACGGCTCGAAGATCGAGCAGAAGGTCTTCTCGATGGAGCGGCCGAACGGTTGCGGCCTGTCGCCCGACGGCAAGACGCTCTACGTCGTCGAGACGCCGACCTGCCGCCTCTGGGCTTTCGAGCTTTCCGGGCCGGGCCAGATCAAGGATGCCAAGGGCACGTTCCGCGGCGAGAAGGGCCGCGTGGTAACGGGCCTCGGCGGCTATCAGATGTTCGATTCGCTGGCGGTCGATTCGGCCGGCCACATCTGCGTGGCGACCCTGATCACCGGCGCCGTCTCCGACATCTCGCCCGACGGCAAGTCGGTGACGCAGTACAAGTTCCCCGACGGCATGGTCACCAACGTCTGCTTCGGCGGCAAGGACCTGCGCACCGCCTACGCGACGCTGTCGCTCACCGGCAAGCTGGTCAGCTTCGAGTGGCCGCGTCCCGGCCACCCGCTCAAGTATTTGAACCGGTAAAGCTCAGCCCTTCGCCTGCGCCCGGACCTCGCGGCTGGCGACGACCTTGCCGGCTGCGTAGGACTCGTGGTTCGCCACGACGTCGGAGAGCTTGTAGCGGTAGTTCACCATCATCGCGTAGGACTGCTTGAAGCCGTTGGCGCTGGTGTCCGCCAGCCAGTTCAGCCGCTCGACGATGGCGCCGTTGCCGAGATGGAAGTGTGCGACCCTGTCGAGCGCGCGGCCCTTCTGGTCGGTGTCGGTGAGATAGCGCGCCGCCAGACGCGTCAGGATCGGCCGCAGCGCCTTGTCGATCGCCGGCACCTCCTGCCAGCTCGGCCGCGCGAGCAGCTTGGCGACCGCCGCGGCGCCGCGCGCCTCCGATGTCACCGGCACCAGCGAAGCGATCTCCGATTGCGTCAGCGCTTCGTCGCCCTCGGTCTTGAGGCGGCCGTCGATGTAATGGCGCAGGCCGGGGATCGGCGAGAGCGTGGCGAAGTCCTTGATGTTGGGCAGGTCGCGCGCCAGCGTGTCGGCCACCCGCTTGATCAGGAAGTCGCCGAAGCTGATGCCGGCCAGGCCCTGCTGGCAGTTGGAGATCGAGTAGAAGATCGCCGTGTTGGCGTGCTTGACGTCCTGCGTCTCGTCGCGCGCGTCGAGCAAGCGCTGCACGTTGCCCGCCATGCCGTCGACCAGCGCCACCTCGACGAAGATCAGCGGCTCGTCGGGCATGCGCGGATGGAAGAAGGCGAAGCAGCGCCGGTCACTGTCGAGCCGGTTCTTGAGGTCGCGCCACGAGCGGATGGCGTGCACCGCCTCGTAGGCGACGAACTTTTCGAGCAGCGATGCCGACGTCTTCCAGTCGATGCGAACCAAGTCGAGGAAGCCGACATCGAACCAGGCGCCGAGCAGCGGCCGCAGGTCCTCGCTCAGCATGCGCGCAGCCGCGTCCGACCGGCCGAGCGTCAGCAGCTCGGCGCGCAGGTCGACCACGAACTTCACGCCCTGCGGCACGCCCACGAACTCGCGCAGCAGGCGCACCGCCGGCGGCTCGAGCGCCCTGACCAGCGCGCGCGGCGCCTCTTTGGAAGCGCGCCACTGCTCGACCGTCGCCAGCGCCGCCTCGCGCGGCAGGCCGTAATCGTGCGCCAGCGTCAGCAGGAACTTCCT
>CAYRBQ010000528.1:0-3296 GCA_964422305.1 uncultured Reyranella sp.
GTTCTGCTGCTTCCGCTGGCCGGCAATTTTGTGTCGCCGCTTGATTGAAGGAGTGCCTGCCGTCACATATATGCAGCGCGGCGTGAAATCAAAAGCGGACAATATGCCGGCGTGTGGCAGCGAGGGGCCTGAGGTGAACGATGGCGTGGAATAACAACGGCGGCGGCCCATGGGGCGGCGGCGGTGGCGGCGGTCCCTGGGGCGGCGGCGGTGGCGGCGGCAATCGGGGCGGGGGCGGTGGTGGCCCGTTCGGCTCGCGCCGGCCGCCCGACATGGAAGACGTCATCCGAAAGGGGCAGGAGCGCCTCAAGAACCTCATTCCCGGCGGCTTCGGTTCCTACAAGGGCATCGCGCTCGTCGTCCTGGGCGCCGTCGCGATCTGGCTGGTCACCGGTTTCTTCCGCGTGCAGCCCAACCAGCAGGCGATCCAGCTCGTGTTCGGCAAGCCCTACGGCAAGCCCGTCGAGCCCGGCCTGCACTACAACCTGCCGGCGCCGATCGGCAACGTGGTCGTGGTCAACGTGCAGGACCAGCGTCGCACCGTGATCGGCTCGCGCGGCAACCAGGTCTCCACGCCCTACAGCCGCGGCCCGCGCCCGACTTCGACCGAGAACCTGATGCTGACCGGCGACGAGAACATCGTCGACATCGAGTTCGCCGTGCTGTGGCAGATCAAGGACGTCTTCAAGTACGCCTTCGACGTGCGCAATCCCGAGGAGAACGTGCGGGCCGGCGCCGAAGCCGCGATGCGCGAGGTCATCGGCAAGTCGAACCTGCAGTATGCCCAGACCGAGGGCCGCAGCCGCATCGAGCAGGACACCAAGGATCTCCTGCAGAAGATGCTCGACGAATACGGGCTCGGTGCCCGCATCTCGCAGGTTCAGCTCCTGCGCGTCGACCCGCCCCAGGAGGTCATCGCGGCGTTTCGCGACGTCCAGGCGGCGCGTGCCGACAAGGAGAAGCTGATCAACGAAGGCAACACCTACCGCAACCAGCAGCTCCCGCGCGCCAAGGGCGAGGCGGAGTCGATCGTGCAGCGCGCCGAGGCCTACAAGGCCGAGATCGTGGCGCGTGCCAACGGTGACGCCCAGCGCTTCACCCAGGTCTACGAGCAGTGGGCCAAGGCCAAGGACATCACGACCGAGCGCCTCTACCTCGACACGATGGAAGAGGTGCTGCGCAACGTGAACAAGGTGCTGGTCGACAAGAACGCCTCGGGTGCCGGCGGCGGCGTGGTGCCGTACCTGCCGCTGCCCGAGCTCAAGTCCGGCCAACCGGCGTCGCCGCAGCCGCCGCGACCGACACAGCCTCTGCCGGGAGCCACGCGATGAGCAACCGTTCGATCATCGTGCTGATCGCGCTCGCTGTCGTGGCGGTGCTGCTCACGCAGACCTTCTACACGGTCGATCCGACCAAGCAGGTCCTGGTCCGCCAGTTCGGCGCCATCGTCGGCGAACCCAAGACCGAGCCCGGCCTCTATGCCAAGATCCCCTTGGTCCAGGACATCCAGCGGATCGACCGCCGGCTGCTCGACTACGAAGCCGAGGAATTCGAGATCATCGCCGGCGACCAGAAGCGTCTCGTCGTGGACGCCTATGCCCGCTACAAGATCGTGGCGGCCAAGCTCTACGCCCAGACGGTGCCGGGCGGCGAATCCGCCCTGCGTGGGCTGCTCGACTCGCTGATCAACTCCGAGATCCGCGGCGTGCTCTCGTCGGTGCCGCTGCATGCGGTGCTGACCGACCAGCGTGCCAACCTGATGGACGAGATCACGCGGCGCGTGAACGGCAAGACCAGGGAGCTGGGCGTGGAGACGGTCGACGTGCGCATCAAGCGCGCCGACCTGCCCCAGGCCAACTCCCAGTCGGTCTACAACCGCATGAAGACCGACCGCGAGCGCGAGGCCGGCCAGCTCCGCGCCGAGGGCGACGAGGAGAATGCCCGCATCAAGGCGACCGCCGACCGCGAGGTCGCGGTCATCAAGGCGGAGGCCGGCCAGAAGGCGCAGATCCTGAAGGGCGAGGCGGACGCCTCGGCCACCGAAATCTATGCCGCGGCCTTCAACAAGGACGCCAACTTCTACGCCTTCTACCGGCGCATGGAGGCCTACAAGCAGGCCTTCGGCTCGGGCGGATCGACCATGCTGCTGAGCCCCGACACCGACTTCTTCCGCTACTTCAACGACCCCGCCGGGGCGATGCAGCCCAAGAAGTAGGAACGGCAGGAACCGTACCGGACGGCGGCTGTGGCAGGACTGCCACGCCGCCGTTCTTTTTTGAGGAAATGCCCGCAAGCATTGAAATACACGGCAACATAACGGCCTCTTTATTTGCGCCACAATCGGCCGCCATGTAGACAGTGACTCTAACGCGCGGCGCCGGCCGTTCCCGACCGTTTGGCCTTGAGCGCCGTTGGAGGTCGGACGTGATTCTGGCTGATTTTCACAGTGGTTTCAGGGGTGCCGCGCTTGCGGCGGTAGCGGCTCTCGGCCTTTCGGCGGCGGAGCCCGCCTGGGCGCGGCAGCCGCAGGAAAGCTTCTCCGAGCTGGTCGACAAGCTGATGCCGACCGTCGTCAACATCACCACCACGCAGAACGTGCCCCAGCAGGGGCCGCGCCTGCGCGACATGCCGCAGCTGCCGCCGGGCTCGCCCTTCGAGGAGCTGTTCAAGGAATTCTTCGACCGGCGCGGCGGCGAGGAGCAGCAGAAGCGCCGCGGCACCTCGCTCGGCTCCGGCTTCGTGATCGACGGCGACGGCTACATCGTCACCAACAACCACGTGATCCAGGGCGCTGAGGACATCACCGTCATCTTCCGCGACGACACCCAGCTCAAGGCCAAGCTGATCGGCTCCGACAGCCGCATCGACCTCGCCGTGCTCAAGGTCGAGCCGCCCAACAAGAAGCCGCTGCCGGCGGTGAAGTGGGGCGATTCGGACAAGGCGAAGGTCGGCGACTGGGTGATCGCGATCGGCAATCCGTTCGGCATGGGCCACTCGGTCACCGCCGGCATCATCTCGGCGCGCGGCCGTTCGCTGAACGACTCGCTCGACGACTACCTGCAGACCGACGCCGCCATCAACAAGGGCAACTCGGGCGGTCCGCTGTTCAACACCGACGGCGAGGTGATCGGCGTCAACACCGCGATCTACTCGCCCTCCGGCACCAACGCAGGCCTCGCCTTCTCAATCCCGTCCAACCTCGTGAAGCAGATCGCCGATCAGCTCCGCGAATACGGCAAGGTCAAGCGCGGCTGGATCGGCGTCAGCTACCAGAGCGTGACCGACGACATCGCCGA
>CAYRBQ010000529.1:0-3278 GCA_964422305.1 uncultured Reyranella sp.
CGCACCTCGTGCTCGATCCTGAACAGCGGCCGGTTGCCGTCGAGGTCGACGATCTCCTCGAAGCGGTACTGGTGCTGGTTGCTCTCCTCGGTGATCAGCCCGCGCTCCTTCAGTGCGCGGTGCGGTGCGGAGAAGTTCGCGACATAGACCTGGATGTGATGGCCGTCGTAGTCGGCGGCCGGCGCGTCGGTCTCGCGGAACACCAGCTCCTGGCCGATGCCGACCGAGACGCGCGCGATCCCGTCCACTGCCGATGCCATCGTGCCGAAGACGCGGCGGTAGAACTCGGCGATCGGCTGCGACGCGCCCGGCGCCACGTCGAACTCGACATAGGACATGCCCAAGGTGAAGGCGCCGCCCGGCACGGCGTCGTGGCAGCGGATGGCGTTGCCCCACGGGCAGGTCGTCTCGACCACGCCCTCCTTCTCCACGAAGGCGAAGCGCGTGTGGCCCAGCAGCTTCTTCATGTTGCCGAGGCGCTGGAGCAGATGCTCGCGATCGTCGACCACGAGGCCGACCCGGCCGCGCAGCACCTGGGCGGGACTTCCCGTCGGCAGATGGAACTGGCTCCTGCCGACATTGACCCACATGTTGTCGATGCTGGTCATCATGTAGGGATCGCGCGTGAGGCCGAGCCCGCTGATGTAGAACAGCGTCGCCAGCCCCTGGTCCTCGACCCTGAGGTTGACGTGCTCCAGGGCGACGATGTTGCCGACATCCTCGGCGCTGCGGTCGTACTGCTTCTGCATCCGTGCGGCCTCCGTCAGGAGACTATGGGCATCCGCGGCTAGTGCGCCAAGAGGAGCGGCACCGGGCAGGAGGAGATCACCTTGGCGGTGGCGCCGCCCAGCCCCAGGAAGTTCGAGAGACCGCCATGGCCGTAGGCGCCCATCACCAGAAGCTCGGCGCCCTGGGCGCGGGCAAAGTCGATGAGCGCGCGGCCGCGGGCGCGGCCGGAGAGGTCGTGATGGTCGCTCGTCGCCACCTCGGCCGTCACGCCGTGACGGGCGAACCAGGTCAGCAGGCCGGCCGAGTCGCCCGCCGCGACCACCGTCACCTTCGAAGCCTTGGCGAGGAAGGGCATGGCGTAGTCCACGGCGCGGGCGGCCTGCTGGCTGCCGTTCCAGGCGACGACCACGTTGGACAGGCCCTGCTTCTCGAGGCGCGGCGGCGCCACGATCACCGGCCGCGCGCATTCGTAGAGCGCCGCCTTTACCGTCTCGGGCGCGATGTTGTCGGGATCGGTCCCCGGACGGCCGATCACCAGGAGGTCGGCGAAGCGGCCGAGCTTCACGAGCCGTTCGAGATTCGCACCTTCGACGTCGGTCAGCTCGCCGCCGGCCAGCGGCGAGATCTCCTTCCAGGCGCGCCGCGATTCGCGCTCGCGCTCGGCCAGGCGATCGTCGGCGATCTTGCCCATGAAGGGCATCGACTGGCTGGTGATGTCGAGCTCGTGCCGCCGGCCCTCGGCGAAGTGGATGGCGTCGACCGTGCCGTCGAACAGCGCCGCCACACGGACGGCGAGCCGGAACGACGGGACGGCGTCGGGACCGCCCTCTGAGATGGCCAGGATGTTCTTCGGCATCGGTACTCCCCCGCCGCGTGATTAGCACATCGGCAGGAGGACCGGGCAGGGCCTTCAACGTTGTTCGGCCTTGATTCTCCCGCCCTTGTCGACCACGACCTCGACCGGCCGGTCGCCCTTCTTAGCCCGAACGCGCCAGGTGCCGGTGCTGTCGCGGGCCAGCGGGCCAACGTCGGTATAGCCCGCGCGCTCGATCTTCTGGCGCATGAGGGCGGCTTCCTCGCTCTGGGTGTCGGGATGGATCGGTGTCACTGCCAGCGACTCGGGCGTCTGGGCCACGGCGTCACCCACTGCAACGATGGCCAGCAGGCCCGCGATGAATGCCCGACGATCACGCACGGTCGCGCAGCTCCCTCACGCCCTGATGCTCGGCGCAGTGGTCGCAGCAGTAGAAGGTGCCGTTGTGCTCCAGCCCGTGGCCGACGATGCGCACGCCGCACTTGGCGCAGGACGGGGCGAGCCGATGGATGGCGCATTCGAAGCTGTCGAAGGTGAAGGTCTTGCCGTCCTTCATGACCTTGAAGGCCTTGTCGTAGTCGTTGCCGCAACTATCGCATATGGCCATGGCGCACCTCCTTCTGAGCGAACGCCCCGCGGGGTCGCCGGTTGCGGGGCGGGCGTCAGCGGATCGGCAGGGGATACATCAGCCCGCCGTCCCGCCACAGGGCGTTCTGGCCGCGCTCCACCTTGACCAGCGACCGGCCGCCGAGATTTCGCTCGAAGCTTTCGCCGTAGTTGCCGACCTGGCGGATGATCTCGTAGGCCCAGTCCTCGTCGAGACCGAGTGCCCGGCCGTTGCCCGGCGTGATCCCGAGAAGCTTCTTCACGTCGGGATCGTTGGAACGCCGCTCGTCCTGCACGTTGTCGCGCCGCAGGTCGAGCACCTCGGCCTTGAGCATCGCCTGGAAGCTCCAGCGCACGATGTCGGCCCACTGCCCGTCGGCACGCCGCACGTAGGGTCCGAGCGGCTCGCGCGAGATGACGTGCGGCAGCACGATGAAGGCCGAGCCTCGGCCGCGCTCGGCCAGTTCGGCGATCAGGGCCGTCCTGTCGGCGGTGACCGCGGCACAGCGGCTGCCGACGAAGGCGTCCATCGTGGCGTCCGTGGTGTCATAGGTGGCCAGCTCGACATGGTTGCGGCGGGCGCGGAACCAGGTGGCGGCATTGGCCTCGTGGGTGCTGCCGCGCACCACGCAGACCTTCGCCCCGGTGAGCTGGGAGACGTCGCGGATCATGAGCTTCTCCGGCACCGCGAAGCCCTGGCCGTCGTAGAAATTGATCGCCACCGCCTCGACGCCTTCGCCCAGCCGTTGCAGGCTGACAGTGGAGTTGCGCGCCAGCATGTCGACCCGGCCGGCGGCGAGCTCGCGGAAGCGCTCCTGCGCGGTGAGAGGCACGAACTCCACCTGCCGAGCGTCGCCGAGAGTGGCCGCGGCGACGGCACGGCAGAGATCCACGTCGAGGCCGGCCCAGGCGCCGCCGCTGTTCCAGGAGAATCCGCGGAGCTGGCCGTTGATGCCGCAGACCAGCTTGCCGCGCTGCTTGACGGTTTCGAGGGTCGATTGTGCGGCGACAGGCCAAGCGATCATGCAGGCCGTTGCAAGAACGAGAGTGAACGTGCGGATCATCAGCATGCCCCCAAGCCATGATCACGGAGCACGCTAGGCCTGATGCAACCGCGCGGCAACTGCCT
>CAYRBQ010000530.1:0-3277 GCA_964422305.1 uncultured Reyranella sp.
GACGCTGTCGTTCCTCGGCCTCGGCATCCAGCCGCCGACGCCGAGCTGGGGCAACATGCTGACCGGCGCGCAGGAACTGCTGCAGGAGGCGCCGGTGCTGGCGCTGTGGCCCGGCCTGCTGATCTTCCTGACCGTGATCGCCTTCAACTTCCTGGGCGACGGGCTGCAGGATGCCCTCGATCCCCGTAGCGAGAGACGCTGATGAGCACCGCAACCAAGACCACCGACTTCTCCGCCATGAGCCGCCTTTCCGCCGACATCGACCTCGATGCCGAGGGCAAGGCGACCGGCTTCGTGCGGGTGCCGCATTCGGTCCATCGCTCGGCCTACGGCTGGATCCCGATCCCCATCGTGCGCATCAAGAACGGCGAGGGCCCCGACGTGCTGATGCAGGCCGGCAACCACGGCGACGAGTGGGAGGGCCAGATCGGGCTCGGCAACCTGATCCGCAGCATCGAGCCCAGGGACATCAGGGGCCGGCTGGTGATCCTGCCTTCCGCCAACTTCCCCGCCGCCCTGGAAGGCCGCCGCACCTCGCCGATCGACGAGGGCAACCTCAACCGCTCCTTCCCCGGCGACGCCGACGGCACCATCACCCAGCAGATCGCCTACTGGATCGAGCACGCCCTGCTGCCGGGCTTCGACTATGCCTTCGACTTTCATTCGGGCGGCAGCTCGCTCACCTACATCCCCTCCGCGCTGGCGCCGCGCCATCCCGATGCCGCGCGTATGGAGAAGGTGATGGGCCTGCTCAAGGCCTTCGGCGCGCCGGTGAGCTACATCGCGGCGGCACCGCAGGGCGGCGGCCGCACCTTCACCTCGGCCTCGTTCCGCCAGGGCGTGATCGGCATGGGCACCGAGCTGGGCGGCGGCGGCCTGGTGACGCCCCATTCGCTCAAGGTCGCCGAGGACGGCATGCGCCGCGTGCTGGCCCATGTCGGGCTGCTGCAGGGCAAGGTCCCGCCGCCGACGCCGACGCGTCTCACCGAGATCGGCGGCGACGACTACTACGTCTATGCCTCCGACGGCGGCCTGTTCGAGCCGCTGGTCGAGCTGGGCGACGAGGTGTCGGCAGACCAGCCGGCGGCCCGCATCCATTTCCACCACACGCCGTGGCGCGAGCCCGACCTGCTGCGCTTCAAGCGGGCGGGCCTCGTCCTGTGCAAGCGCGTACCCGCCCGCTGCGAGCGCGGCGACTGCCTGTTCCATCTCGCGACGGATCTCGCGGGCTGACCGACGCCGCTTTTCGGCGCAGCTCGTTGTGCCATGGACTGTTCGCCTCGCTGTGCCACGGGAAGCCTGCAAGCCCTTGAACGAACGGGCGGATCGCCCCCCGATCCGCCGTGCCACCGCAGCCATTCACTCGCCGCGATCGGTGTTCGTCCGACGAAGCCCCAGGCTGGCCTCGTAGGCGGCGACCCGCTTGTCGGCCTCGTCGAGCCGCCGCGTCATCTCCGCGGCGCGCGCCCGCTCCGCCCGCCGCGCGACGGCGTCCGGACCGTAGGTCTCTGCCAGCAGTGCCTGCAGCAGGTGCAGCAGAGCGCGATTGTCGGGCACGGCGAGGAGGTCGACCACGCGCCCGTCCCGCCAGACCGGCCGTTCGTCGCCCTCGAAGGCCCGTCGCATGGCCTCGTCGTGCAGCAGCCCGACGCCGCGACGGCGCGCCGCGTCCCAGCGCCGGCGGAAATCGGCGTCGGCGTCGCGCCAGTTGTAGGCGGTGCGGCGCGGCACGCCGGAGGCACGGCAGGCCTGCGACACCGAGCCGGTGCGGGCGAAGGCGCGCAGGAAGCGGCCCTGCGGCCGCCACGGGCGGATCAGTCTGGTCATGTCGAAATCCCTTCGGGCAAAGAAAAACGCCCGCAGGCGGGGCCGGCGGGCGTTCGGGGCGGGGAGTGCTCTTCCCCCAACTATAGGCTTTTTCCTAGCACAAACCTGCTGAACCTGCAAATCGAGATTGCGAGTGCCCTCCTCAGGAACGACGGCAGCTCCGGCACGAGAGCTTCGACGCCGTGCGACGGCCGTCTTTGCGCGGCCGGGTCGCGGCATGGCCGCAGGCCGAGCAGCCGTCGATCTCGAAGTCGATCCAGTCGGTCGGATCCCCGCAGGACTCGCACGGCAGGCCGCGGCGCGACTCGATGTGCCCGAAACCCGGCGCCCCGCAGGCCGGGCAGAGCCGCTGCAGGCGCCTGGCGAGCTTCCACGACAGGGCGCGCACGACCTTCATGCGCGTCGGATTGCGGTGGGCGCGCATGTCGGTGACGAGCACCGCCATCTTGTCGTCCGACTTCTCGGCCTCGCGGTTCATCGCGGCGATGACCTCGGCCTCCGTGGACAGGCCTTTCACCGGATGATCCCAGTTGCTGCTGCAGATCACGAACACGCCGTACTCGGGAAAGCCCATCGATCTCAGCACGATCGGGATCGACGGATCGCCCGCCTTGAAGCGCAGGAGCTTCCAGTTGGTGCGGTGGGTGGCGAGCGTCTCGACGAAGCGCACGCCGCGCTTGCGATCGACGAAGGCCATGACCTCGACGCCGCTCGCCGTCAGCGGCAGGCGATCGATCGGGCCGTAGCTGCCCTCGCTGGCGATGGCGCACTCGACATCCATCGTACGGAAGACCAGCTCGGCCTTGAGCAGCGACGTCTCGACCAGTGCATCGGGACGCGGCACCTCGCCCGAGAAAGTCCCCAGCACGTCGGTGTCGAGGTTCGCGACGGGCACCACGTCGGCGCCCAGCACGCGCCGGAACGCCGGCGCGACCGCACGCTCCTTGGCATGCATGGTCGCAAGGCCAATCTTCAGATTGGCATAGGGGTGGTCCGACAACGACACGACCGGCCGAGCAAGGGTATCGATGATCCCTACTCCGCCGCCTGCGGCAGCGCCTGGCGGGCGAGCTGCTGCTCGACCAGCGTGGCCCAGTACGACGCGCCGATCGGCAGGATCTCGTCGTTGAAGTCGTAGCCGGGGTTGTGGACCATGCAGCTTCCGACGCCGTCGCCGTTGCCGATCCAGATGTAGCAGCCGGGCCTCTTCAGCAGCATCCAGGCGAAATCCTCGCTGCCCATGGCGGGTGTCGGATTGCGGTTCACGTTCTCCAGCCCGACCAGCGCCGAGGCGGCCTTGGCGGCGAACTCGGTCTCCTGCTCGGTGTTCACCGTCGCGGGATAGCGCCGTTCGTATCGCCACTTCGTCACCTCGGCGCCGAAGCCCGCCGCGACGTTGCGCGCCACGCGCTCGATCGTCTTCTCGATCATGTCCTGCACCGGCTTCTTG
>CAYRBQ010000531.1:0-3277 GCA_964422305.1 uncultured Reyranella sp.
CACGCTCGACCATCTGGTGGACGGCGTGACGAAGGGCGGTGCCTCGGCCGTGCTCGCCGCCTCGATCTTCCATTTCGGCGAGTTCACTATCGCCGAGGCGAAGGAACATCTCGCCGCCGCCGGCGTTCCGGTACGACAAATCTCGCGCCCGGCGTGATTTTGGCGTAGAATCGCCCCGTCAAGAATTCATGAGGTGCGCCCGCTCAAGAGGCGCGAGTAAAGTTTTCGATCGCCCTTTCCCCGATGGGCGGCGGAGTTCTCCCGGATGGCCAAGAAGAAAAAAGCCAAGAAGGCGCACAAGAAGAACGGCGCCGCGAGCGTCGACGAGCATGTGCTGGACCGGCTCTATCTGGTGATCGACAGCCGCAAGGGCGCCGATCCCGAAACCTCCTACACCGCCCGCCTGTTCAGTCGCGGCCGCCAGCAGATCGCCAAGAAACTGGGCGAGGAAGCGGTCGAGGCCTTGATCGAGGGCATCCGCGGCGACAAGCCCAAGCTGGTCGGCGAGAGCGCCGACATGCTCTATCACCTGCTGACACTGTGGGCCGCGACCAACGTGAAGCCGCAGGCCGTGTGGGCCGAGCTGGCCCGCCGCGAGGGACTGTCCGGCATCGCCGAGAAGGCGTCGCGGAAGAGATAGCTACTATCGTCCTGAGCGAAGCGAAGGACCCGGCGCTTCGCGGGGGCAGAAAAGACTCTCTTCTCCTCCCCTGTCTTCAGGGGAGGTGGCGCGTCATACGCGCCGGAGGGGTCTTCAGTGCGGCGGCATCGGGATGAAGACCGGCGGCGTGCCGGTGCGCCGGCCGCGGGCCCGGATGTCGTCGTCGTTGGCGCCGTGCGGCTTCAGGTAGACGTAGAAGGGCGTGCGCCGCTCGACGACGTCATTGCCCGGCTGGGCCTTCTCGCTCACCAGCAGATCGGACTGGATGCGGACATGCATATAGCCCGGGATCAGCTCGGCCCAGTTCGCGACGTCGGGCGTGAACACGACGTCGTAGGTGTAGCCGTCGACGACCTTCACGACGCCCCAGCTCACACCCTCCACGGGGCGTGACGGAACCTGCTGCCAGGCCATGCCGGCCTGTACGTAGACGCCGACGGCGTTCAGCATCACGTAGAGCGGGCCCTTCGGGCTGGTATTCTGCAGGAACAGCGTCATGCGATACGACTTGCCGTCGGGCTCGTAGGCGATGTCCTTCAGCTCGACGTAGAGCGAGCGCATCGCCGTGTTCTCGAGCAGCAGCCGTGCCTGGCGCGCCTCTCTGAGCGCGCGCGCCTGGTAGAGGCCCACGCCGGCGTCGACCGCAAAGGCAGTCAGGATCAGCATCGCCACCCCGACCACTACCGGCGAACGCCAGAGATCGAAACGCCGGCCGAGCTTCACGGCGACCCCGGTGGCGGGTGCGGCCGTCTTGCGCGGTGCCGCGTCGCGCAGTTCACCGGCGAGATCGCGGGCCCGCGGCGTGGTCGCGGCTTCGAGCCGCCGCTTCAGCAGGCGCGCCTCGGACTGCGACGCAGCGAGCTGTCGCCGCAGCTCGGCGATCAGCGCGTCCTTGTCGGCATCGGCAGGCGACCCGGTCATGCGACGATCGCGCCGTGGGCGATGTGCACGATCTGCTCGGCCTGTCCGGCGAGCGCCAGATTGTGCGTCACCAGGATCAGCGTCGTGCCGCGCTCGCGGTTGACCGCCAGCAGCTCGTCCATGATCTCGATCTCGGTCTGCTCGTCGAGGTCGGAGGTCGGCTCGTCGGCCAGGATCAGCGCCGGTTCGTTGATCAGCGCGCGGGCGATCACGGCGCGGCGCTGTTCGCCGGCCGAGACCTCGGACGGATAGGCGTCGAGGTGGTCGCCGAGGCCCATCTGGGCGAGCAGCGCGGCGGCGCGGCCGTAGATGTCGGCTTCCTTGCCGTTGCGACCCAGCATCGCCGGCAAGGCGACATTGTCGACCAGTCGGAGTGTGGGCAGCAGGCTCGCGAACTGGAAGACATAGCCGATGCGTCGATTTCGGAAAGCCGCGAGGTCGTTCTCCGCCAGGCCCCAGATGTCGGTGCCGTCGACCGTCACCTGGCCCGCCGACGGCCGGCTGAGGCCGCCGATCATGGCCATCAGCGAGGACTTGCCCGAGCCCGACCGGCCGATGATCGCCGCGTAGCGGCCGGCCGCCACATCGAGGTCGATGCCGGCGACGGCCGCGACCTCGCCGCGCTCGGTGACGTAATCCTTCCGGAGGCCGCGACAGGACAGCATGGCTCAGCCCTCGCCGCGCACGAGGTCGTAGGGATCGCGCCGGCTGGCTCGCCACGCAGGATAAAGCGCGCCCAGCGCGCCGATGACCGACGCGAGGACGATCGCTCCGGCCGCGACGGCGACCATGCGCGGCGTATCCAGCCAGACGAAGGGCACGCCGACATTCTCGAGCCAGTAGACCAGCGAACGTTCGTAGAGGCGCATCACCAGGATGCCCAGCACGACACCCAGCGCACCGCCGGCGCCGGTGGCGATCACCGCCTCGATGACCATCATGCCAACGACCTGGCCGCGCCGCGCGCCGACCGCCTTGAGAAGTCCCAGCTCGCCGCGCCGTTCGGTGACGATGGCGGAGAACAGCACGCTCACCATGAGGGCTGTGCTGGCGAACATCAGCACCATCAGCGCCAGGATGCCGTCGAGCAGGGCCGCGAGCCCCTGGCGGATGCCGCTCATGGTCGAATCGCCGGTCACGACCTTGGCGCCCTTCAGGGTCGACAGGATGGCGAAGCGCGCCTGCAGCGGCGTGGCGCCCGGCGCCAGCTCGACCAGGAAGCCGCTCACCTTGCCCTTCTGCAAGGCAGCGGGAGGGCCGCCGCCGTGGCCGTGCATCGAGTGGGCCAGCGCTTCCATCGTGTCGAAGCTCATGAAGACGCCGCGCTCGTGCGTGCCGACGCCCGTCCGCCCCAGCCTCCCATAGACGGTGTGTGGCTTGCCGAAGATCAGCAATTCCGAGCCCAGCGCCGCCTCGCGGGTCGCGCCCAGGATCACGTCGCCGGGGCGCATGTCGCGGTTGAGCTTCTCGACCAGCCATGGCCGCACCGTGAAGTCGAGCGCGGGATCGAAGCCGATCAGGTCGGCCGACTCGTGATGGCTTCCGATGCCCGAGTGTTCGACCCGCGCGATCTTCTGCGGCGCCGCACGGCCCACCGCCGCGATGTTCGCCTTGGCGAAGGCATCGGCGTCGAGCACGAGGTCGGTCGGCTCGACCGTCAGCAGGGCCGCCGTGATGTTGGTGAGCGCGCCCTCC
>CAYRBQ010000532.1:0-3269 GCA_964422305.1 uncultured Reyranella sp.
GCCGTCGGACTACTGGCGCCGCCAGTGCAAGGCCACGTTCCAGTTCGACCGCATCGGCGCCAAGCTGATCGACGAGATGGGCGCGGAGAGCCTGATGTGGGGCTCCGACTATCCACACGGCGACGGCGTGTGGCCGCACTCGACGCAGTACATCAAGGAGCAGTTCGCCGAAGTCCCGGCCGAGCAGGTGAAGATGATCACCTGCACCAACGCCGGAAAGTTCTACGGCCTCATCAACTAGACGAGATCGGCCTTCGACACGGTGTGTCGGAGAGCGAGGACTTCCCCTAGAGGCGCGTGCGCGGCACGCGCCTTTTCTGCGTCGGCGACCGACCAGAAGAAGGCGAGCAGCGCGCGATCGATCTGGCGGTCGGGAGAGGCGCGCAGGTCCTTCTCGGTCGTGTGCGCCTGGCCGACATTGCCGAGACCCTTCATGAGATCGAGGCGCGCCGGCTTCAGCGTCGCCAGCGCATCGAAGGGCGCTGGATCATTCGGGCCGAGTCGCAGGGCGAGCACGGCCGCGGCGATGCCGTCGCCCACGCGCCGCTCGACGCTGCAGGCCGTGCGCCAGGTGTCGCGGAACTTTGGCAGGATGGCACGGCTCATCTCGGTCGGGTTGCCGAGCCGCGCATAGTAGGTCTCGCTCTCGAAGGCGTCGGGCGTCTCGGCGTCGTAGAGCAGCAGGTAACGCTCGGGCCGCGCCACCGACCTGAACCTCGAGCCGCGCAGCCAGCCGGGGCAGCCGACACGTTCCTGCGCGTGCTCGCGGCTGTGCCAGTTCTCGAAGAAGGCATCGTCCTCGGGCGCGATGTCGACCCAGATGGCGAGGGCCGCCTTCATGTGCGCCTCACGGCCTCGGTGAAGGTCACGACCTCGTCGCGACGGTTGGGATCGGTCGCAGGCACGTAGGGCGGCTGCGGGAAGGCGGCGAGCGACACGACGACGAGCCGTTCCTTTCGGAAGATGTCGATGCGCTGCCCGGCATGGCCCAGTGCGGCCATCACGCCGTCGCCCAGCCACCAGCTATAGCCGTACTCGATGATGTCGCGTACCGGCGGCGTCGGCACGGCGAAGGCGGGCGTCGCCGCCGCCTCGACCCAGCCCTCCGGCAGCACGCGCCTGCCGTCGATCACGCCGTCGTCGAGCACGAACTGACCGAAGCGGCCGAAGTCTCGCAGCACCATGCCGGCGCGGCTGCCGCCGATCTCCTGCCCACCCTCGCTCTCCAGCGTATAGAAGGCATCGCACTCCATGCCGGCCGGCTGCCAGACCTTCTGCGACATATAGTCGGCGAGCGGACGGCAGACGGCGCGCGTGAGTGCGGCGCCCAGGAGGTAGGTGTCGCCGGAATTGTAGAGGAACGTCGTGCCGGGCTGGGCAGCACGCGGCAGCGAAGCCATCAGCTTCAGCACGCCGCCCGGCACCTTGTCGGCCAGCGACTTCGAGTAGCGGTTCACGTCGGAGTCGCGGTCGGGATAGATCTCGGTCCAGCGCACGCCCGACGACATGGTCATCACGTGCCGGAGCGTCACGCCCTCGTAGGCCGAGCCCGCCAGCTCCGGTAGATACCTGGTGAGCGTATCGTCGATCGAGCCGATAGCGCCGTCATGCACCGCGGCGCCGACCAGCATCGCCGTCATCGACTTCACCGTCGACATGGTCGACCAGCGATCGTGCTCGCCGAGCCCGAGCCCGTAGCGTTCGAGCACGATCCTGCCGTCCCGGATCACCAGCACGCCGACGACCCGGTTGCGGTCCATGAATGAGGCGACGTCATGCTCGCGCCCGTCGACCGTGTAGCGCGGGGCGATCTCGTCGCCGCGCGGCAGCTCGCGCGGGCTCGGGCCGCGACGGATCACGCGATGGGCGAACAGGCTGTCGACGATGCGGTAGGCGTAGGGCTGGATCGACGGCGGCAAGAGCAGGAAATCCTCGCCGCGCGGCAAGTGCCTGCGGGGAGACGCGATGCTCAGGAGAAGGCCTTGAAGGTGATGAGGGTGAAGGTGTCCTTCACGCCCTTCAGCGTCTGGATGTTCGACGTCACGAAGTGGCCGATGTCGGTCTTCTCGTCGAGATAGCACTTCATCAGCAGGTCGTACTGCCCGGAGGTCGAGTAGACCTCCGAGACCTGCTCGATGTTCACGGCGTCGTCGGCGACCTCATAGGCCTTGCCGAGGTCGCACTTCACCATGACGAAGATGGTCTGCATGGGCGCTCCGCCTGCTTACGCGGCGCGCACTCTAGCGCGACGGGCGGGCGAGGAAAGCCGGGACGTGATCGCCGAGGCCGACCGGCGCCGGGCTGTCGTCCCGGTCGCGACGGTCGGGACGCGACGGACGCTCCGATCCATGGGCGTGGCGATCCGACCGCTCGGGCCGGCGCTCGCGCGGCGGCCGTCCTTCGGCACGGGGCTCGCGATGTGGCCGCTCGGCACGCTCCGGACGGGCTTCGCGTTCGGCGCGCGGCTCACGCTCGGGCTTCGCCTCGCGCTCCGGGCGCGGCTCACGGGGCGGACGCTCGCCGCGTTCGCGACCGCGGTCTCCACCGCGTCCGGCGCCACGGCCGCGGCCGCGGCCACGACGGCGTCCGTCGGATGCCTCGAAGGCGACCGCTTCCATGCCGGGGATCTCGACGCGCGGGATCGTGGTGCCGATCAGCTTCTCGATCGCATCGACCAAACCGCCCTCGTCGGGCGACGCCAGGGTGAAGGAGTGGCCGGTCTTGCCGGCACGGCCGGTGCGGCCGATGCGATGCACGTAGTCCTCGGGCGAGAACGGCACGTCGAAGTTGAAGACGTGGCTCATGTCGACGATGTCGAGGCCGCGGGCGGCGACGTCGGAGGCGACGAGGATCTGGATCTCGCCCTGCTTGAACTTCTCCAGCGTCTCCATGCGCGCAGGCTGGCTCATGTCGCCGTGCAGCGCGCCGGCATTGAAGCCGTGCTTCTTCAGCGAACCCTGCAGGATCGCCACGTCCTTCTTGCGGTTGCAGAAGACGATGGCGTTCTTGATGTCCTGTTCCTTGATCAGCCGGCGCAGCGCCTCGCGCTTGTCGGCTTCCGGCATGACCGCCAGACCCTGCACGATGTTCTTGCCCGCCGAGGCCGGCGGCGCGACGGTGACTTCGCGCGGATTCGACAGGAAGCGGTCGGCGAGGCGCTTGATCTCCGGCGGCATGGTCGCCGAGAAGAACAGCGTCTGGCGCATCGGCGAAAGCAGGCCGACGATGCGCTCGACGTCGGGGATGAAGCCCATGTCGAGCATGCGGTC
>CAYRBQ010000533.1:0-3264 GCA_964422305.1 uncultured Reyranella sp.
TTGTTCTGGCCGCGCAGCGGGTTCACGCCGACGCCCGGCCGGCCGAGATTGCCCGTCGCCATGGCGAGGTTTGCGATCGCCATGACGGCGGTGGTGCCCTGGCTGTGCTCGGTGACGCCCAGCCCGTAGTAGATCGCGCTGTTGGGGCCGGCGGCGTAGAGGCGGGCGGCACCGCGGATCGCGTCGGGCGCGACGCCGGCGATCAGACCGACCGCCTCGGGGCTGTTCTGCGGCTCGGCGACGAAGGCCGCCCAATGCTCGAAGGCATCGCGGTCGCAGTAATCGCGGACGAAGGCCTCGTTCACGAGCCCCTCGGTCACGATCACATGCGCCAACGCGTTCAGGATCGCGGCATTGGTGCCCGGCCGCAGCGGCAGATGCCAGTCGGCCTCGATGTGCGGCATGCGCACGAGGTCGATGCGGCGCGGATCGATCACGATCAGCCGCGCGCCCAGGCGCAGACGCTTCTTCATGCGGGAGGCGAAGACGGGATGGGCGTCGGTCGGGTTGGCGCCGATCACCAGGATGACGTCGGCCTGCTCGACGGAGTCGAAGTCCTGCGTGCCGGCCGAGGTGCCGAAGGTGGTGCGAAGACCGAAGCCGGTCGGCGAGTGGCAGACGCGCGCGCAGGTGTCGACGTTGTTGTTGCCGAAGCCGCCACGAACCAGCTTCTGGACGAGATAGGTCTCTTCGTTCGTGCAGCGCGACGAGGTGATGCCGCCGATCGCGAGCCTCCCGTGCTTCTCCTGGAGCCGCTTGAACTCCGACGCGACCCGGCCGATCGCCTCGTCCCAGCTCACTTCGCGCCACGGCTGGTCGATGGTTTCGCGCATCATCGGCTTCAGGATGCGCTCCCTGTGGTTGGCATAGCCCCAGGCGAAGCGACCCTTGACGCAGGAATGCCCGCGATTGGCCTTGCCGTCCTTCCAGGGGACCATGCGCACCAGCTCCTCGCCGCGCATCTCCGCCTTGAAGGAACAGCCGACGCCGCAATAGGCGCAGGTCGTCACCACCGAGTGCTCGGGCACGCCGATGTCGATGACACTCTTTTCCGAAAGCGTTGCCGTCGGGCAGGCCTGCACACAGGCACCGCACGAGACGCACTCGGAACTCAGAAAGTCGTCGCCGGCCGCGCCGGCCGAGACCATGGAGTCGAAGCCGCGACCCTGGATGGTGAGCGCGAAGGTGCCCTGCACCTCCTCGCAGGCGCGCACGCAGCGCGAGCAGACGATGCACTTCGACGGATCGAAGGTGAAATAGGGGTTGGACTCGTCCTTTTCATGGCGCGTGTGACTCGCGCCGTCGTAGCCGTAGCGCACCTCGCGCAGGCCGACGGCGCCCGCCATGTCCTGCAGCTCGCAATCGCCGTTGGCGGCACAGGTCAGACAGTCGAGCGGATGATCGGAGATGTAGAGCTCCATGACGCCGCGCCGGACCTGCTTCAGGCGGTCGGTCTGCGTCGACACGACCATGCCCGGCGCGACCGGCGTGGTGCAGGAGGCGGGCGTGCCGGCGCGGCCGGCGACCTCGACCAGGCAGAGCCGGCAGGAGCCGAAGGCCTCGACCGAATCGGTGGCGCAAAGCCTGGGCACCTGGATGCCGGCATCCATCGCTGCACGCATGATCGAGGTGCCGGCCGGCACCGTGACCTGCTGCCCGTCGATGGTGAGGGCGACCTGCTCCGTCGCGCGACTGGCGGGCGTGCCGTAGTCGGTCTCAGGGACGAGCGACATGGAAGTCCTCCGGGAAGTGATTGAGGGCACTCATGACCGGATAGGGCGTGAAGCCGCCGAGAGCACAGAGCGAGCCGAATTTCAGGGTCTGGCAGAGGTCGGCGACCAGCGCGATGTTGGCCTGGGTACGCTCGCCGCGGATGATCTTGTCGATCGTCTCGGTGCCGCGTGTCGAGCCGATGCGGCAGGGCGTGCATTTGCCGCAGGATTCGATGGCGCAGAACTCGAAGGCGAAGCGCGCCTGACGCGCCATGTCGACCGTGTCGTCGAACACCACGACGCCACCATGACCGACCAGCCCGTCGCGCGCGGCGAAGGCCTCGTAGTCGAACGGCGTGTCGAACAGGCCGCGCGGGAAGTAGGCACCGAGCGGCCCGCCGACCTGGACCGCGCGCACCGGCCGGCCGCTTCGGGTGCCACCGCCGATCTCGTCGACGATCTCGCCGAGCGTGAGGCCGAAACCCGTCTCGAAGAGACCGCCCTGCTTAACGTTGCCGGCGAGCTGGATCGGCATGGTGCCGCGCGACCGGCCCGAGCCGAGTGCGGAATAGGCCTCGGCGCCGTCGGCCAGGATGGCCGGTACGGTGGCGAGCGTGATCAGGTTGTTGACGACGGTCGGCCGGCCGAACAGGCCCCTGTGTGCCGGCAGCGGCGGCTTGGCGCGCACCTGGCCCCGCCTGCCCTCCAGGCTCTCCAGCAGCGAGGTTTCCTCGCCGCAGACATAGGCGCCGGCGCCGACCCGGATCTCGATCTCGAAGCCGTCGATCGGGAGAAGTCCCACGGCTTTCTGCATCGTGCGGATCGCATCGGGATATTCGGAGCGGATATAGACGTAGCCCTTCGAGGCGCCGACCGCGAATCCCGCGATCGCCATGCCCTCGATCACCAGGAAGGGATCGCCTTCCATGATCATGCGATCCGCGTAGGTTCCCGAATCGCCCTCATCGGCATTGCAGACGATGTATTTCCGGTCGGCTTCGGCATCGGCGGCGGTCTTCCACTTGATGCCGGTCGGGAAACCGGCGCCGCCGCGGCCGCGCAGACCCGACTTCGTGACCACCTCCAGCGTCGTCGCCGCGCCGAGATGGTGCGCGCGCTCCAGCCCGCGCAGGCCGCCATGGGCGCGATAGTCGGCAAGCGACAGCGGATCGGTGATGCCGCACCGCGCGAAGGTGATCCGCGTCTGGTGCTTGAGGAACGGAATCTCCTCCGGCCGTCCGACGCAGAGCGGATGGCTCGCCGCGAATCCGCCCGCCAGCAGATCGGCCGCGTCCTTCGGCGTGACCGGGCCGAATCCGACGCGGCCGGCCGGCGTGTCGATCTCGACCAGCGGCTCCAGCCAGAAGAGGCCACGCGATCCGGTGCGCACGATCTCGACATCGAGACCGCGCCGGGCGGCCTCGTCGCGCAGCGCCGCGGCCACCTTGTCGGCGCCGACGGCGCGGGCGGCCGCATCGCGGGGTACGAAGAGGCGCAGGGTCATTGCCCGACCTCGTGCGCGATCTCGTCGATCGAGGCCGGCGTCAGGCGC
>CAYRBQ010000534.1:0-3261 GCA_964422305.1 uncultured Reyranella sp.
GGTCATCATCTCGTTCATCCAGAAGCTGCGCGCCGACGGGCTCCCGGTGGGCGAGGCGGTGCGCACCGGCGCGATGAAGCGGCTGCGGCCGGTGCTGATGACGGCGCTGGTCGCGTCGCTCGGCTTCGTGCCCATGGCGATCGCCACCGGTGCCGGAGCTGAGGTCCAGCGGCCACTCGCCACCGTCGTCATTGGCGGGATCATCTCGTCGACCATCCTCACCTTGGTCGTGCTGCCGGCGCTCTACGCGCTGTTCCATCGCGACCGCCCCATCGAAGCGAGTTCCGTTCAACAAGGAGAGAGCACATGAAGAAGCTGATGGTTATTGCCCTCGCGTTGCTGTGGGCCGGCGTTGCCGCCGCGCAGCACTCTCACGGCAACATGAAGGGGCCGAACGGCGGTCCGATGCAGGACGTGGCCGGCGTCCATGCCGAGCTGGTCGTGATGGGCAACAGCGTGACAATCAACGTGTTCGACGAGAGCAACAAGCCGACCTCGGCCAAGGGCTTCTCAGGCTCGGTTCTGATCGTGTCCGGCGGCGCGCGCGAAACGGTGCAGCTCGCGGTGGCCGGTGACAATGCGCTCAAGGGCGAGGCGAAGGCTGCCGTACCGGCGGGTGCGGCGGTGACGCTGGTCCTGAAGAACGCGGCCGGCAAGTCGGGGCAGGTGAAGTTCTAGATGCCTGCTTGCTACCGGTGCGCCGATGGTTCGTGTGCACAGCACCCCGAAGGGCGCCGTCAAGTGGCACGAGTTGTGCGAGGCCTCGAGCTGAGGCGCGCGCGCCTCTGCTCGAGGCCTTGGCTGAGAAGACGGCCGACCTTCCGGCCGGCACTTGGCGCATGCTCGACACGTACTGGCGCAAGGCCGCCGCTGCACCTAATCTTGCGGGTCATCCACCGCGCATTGCCTTGCTGCGATTGAGAGTGGCATCGGAGCTTGGCTAGCATTGCCCAGGGTCGGCAAGGTGCCGGCACTGCCAGCAAGGAGGCAGATTGGCCGAATCAATCCTTACGCCGCAGCGCGCGGCGTCCCTGTTGGATGCCTTCGTCGGCCGACATCGCCTCGAGCTCGCCGGGCCGGATCTCTCGCTGACCAGCATCGACTTCGACTTCGACGATCACGTCGATGCGCTGTGCCGGCGATTGGCCTTGGAACCAACCTATCGGCTTGGCAGCGAGCCGAGGGAAGCCCGCGTCCTGCTCTGCTGCCGAATCGTATGGGCGATCCATCGCTTGCGCGATGAGCCCGACCAGTTCCCCGCTTTCGACTGCCTCAGGCCACTGAACGACATATCAGCGACAGCCTATCTGTTCGCCCTGGTCCTGGGCCAAACCCGGCTTCATGACTCCGTCAACGGCCAGCCCTTTGGCGGCGAGCGGCCGGTCCATCTGAATTGACCAGACGAGCGGAGACGGAAGGGCCGGGCCTTGCGGCGCGCTCCCAGCGGTCAGCCCGTGTTCGGTGCCTCTGACGCGACCTGGATTGAGATCCGATCCACGGGGAGCATGAGCTCGAAGCTGAAGCCCTGATGCCCTGGCGGTCCTGACACGCCCGCGACCCCTGCTCGGCCACATCGTCGTTGGACGTCACGATCGTGGTACGCGCTCGAGGCGACTGCCAGGTGCTGGTCGTCCGAGTGATCGCCCTGCAGTGATCGTCAGCACCAAGCCGTCCGTTCTGGTCACGCGTCGATCGGAAAGCGCTGGGCGTTCCGGCCCTCCATAGGGCGGGTGGCTTGCCGACGCGCGCCCTCGAGCTCCGCTCGACCGTCACTTGAGGGGACACGCGAGCGCGTCGCGCCCGTCGTGTCTCCGTCGCCCGCCGCCGCGCCAGTAGCCTGGCGCGTGAGCGGTCAACGTCCCTGCCGCCCAGCGCTTTCCGATCGACTTGCCCGAAGCCAGCTCGACGTGGGGGCAGGGGCTTCGCCCGCGTTCTCTCCGCGATCCGCCGTGTCCCCCTCTTTTCGTTCCGAAAAGACGCTATGCGCCGCGCGATTGGCGCCTGACGACAGGCGCCGGCGCGGGGGGTGATACCCCTCGGCGGCTGCGCCGAACACGCCCCCACCTCATCCCTGTCTCCCGGCAGTTGACCACCACGGACGGCTTGGAGCCGCCGACAACTGAAGGAGACGAAGATGACGACCAACACCAACACCAACCGCCCGTCGCACAACCTCTACATCGTGACGGTCGGCGACGACGGCGAGAGCCAGTGGGTCGAGATCGGCGCTGCCTGGCCGAACAAGGACAACAAGGGCTTCAGCTTCAAGTTCAAGCTCTACCCGCGGACCGGCGACCAGGTCGTGATGCGCGAGCGCACCGAAAAGGAGGGCTGAGAGAGGAGGGCGGGACCGCGAGGTCCCGCCCTTCCGTCTTCGCCGACTCGATCAGTGTCGCGTGGGCATTGGCCCGGGATCGGGGGGCGGTGCCCCGGGAAAATCGGGCGGCGGCACGACAGGTCCGGAATTCGCCGGGGCGAGGTTGGTCATCATGCCGAGCTGAGCCATGACCACGTTGAACACTACGGTCGTCCTGGCGATCTGCCGGCGGCGATCGCCGTCACTCGGTACAAACTCGACCACGCCCGCGGCGACGAACTGCCGAAGAGCGGCGCGAAGCGTCGGCCGGGAGAAGGAGTTGCCGACATACAGACTCTTGAGGGGGGCGGCGTCTCCCTTGCGGCGGAGAAGCCACATCAGGACTTCCCATCCCTCGGCCGAGGCCGCCCAGGGCGCGTGAGTCTTCTTCCAGCGATCGACCGAGTCGAGAAGCTTGTCCATTCCTTCGTTCGCCCCAATTGAGAGGGCGCACTGTTGCGCCCATACTTGAGGTATGGGTCGACCGAGACCTTCTCCCTGCATATCTGAGAGCGACGACGTCGGACTGACTCGCGTGCCGAAACGCCAGATTAGCGGGGCTTTACGAGCGCTTCGCGCGATTGTGGCCGCTGGCCCAACGCAGCCCGGCGGCTGGCTATCAGCAACGTCTACTCTTCGAGGCCGCCCGAACCTGTCTCAGGCCGATGCCGGTATTTTCCCCAACCTGCACTCCTAACTCACAACATTCGCCAGTCGACTATTCCCTGGCCCGGTGCTTTTTTCGCCGTGAGGTGCACCGCATGCCCACGTCTGACGACATTGAGAAAGCCTTGGCTGACCTCGTGGCTGAAAGTGCCAGTGAAGTTTCGGAACCTCTGACGGTCCAGTCGCTATTCTGGCGGCTGAACGATCTCGACAAGAGACTGCGCATCTTTCACAGGATG
>CAYRBQ010000535.1:0-3254 GCA_964422305.1 uncultured Reyranella sp.
AGCGGCCGTTGGCCGCGAAGAACAGAAGCAGCGGCCCCAGCTCGAGCGCCGTGGCGTAGAGCTTTCGCGCACCGTTCTCCTCGGCCTTCTCCGTGCTCATGCGGGCAACCCCATCAGTCCGCGCGCGAAGGCGCGTGCCTCGAACGGCCGCAGGTCGTCGATGCCCTCGCCGACGCCGATGGCGACGACCGGCAGCTTGAACTTCTCCGCGAGGGCCACCAGCACGCCGCCCTTGGCGCTGCCGTCGAGCTTGGTGAGAACGAGCGCATCGACCGGCGACATGGTCCTGAAGGTCTCCACCTGGGCATGGGCATTCTGGCCGGTGGTGGCGTCGAGCACCAGCAGGCAGGAATGCGGCGCCTCGGGATCGAGCTTGCGGATGACGCGCACGATCTTGGCGAGCTCTTCCATCAGGTTGGTCTTGTTGTGCAGGCGGCCGGCCGTGTCGATCAACAGCACGTCGCACTGCTCGGCCTTCGCGCGCTCCAGCGCCTCGTAGGCGAGCCCCGCTGCGTCGGCGCCGGTGTCCTTGGAAATCACGGGCACGCCCGCGCGGTCGCCCCACACCTTGAGCTGTTCCACTGCGGCGGCGCGGAACGTGTCGCCCGCCGCCAGCATGACCTTGCGGCCCTCGCCCTTGTGCAGGTTGGCGAGCTTGGCGATGGTCGTCGTCTTCCCGCTGCCGTTGACGCCGATCACCAGGATGACGTGCGGTTTGCGCGCCGGATCGATGGCGAGCGGCACGGCGACCGGCTGCAGGATCTCGGCGATGTCGTCGGCGAAGGCCGCACGCACTTCCTCGTCGGTGACTTCCTTGCCGAAGCGCTCCTTGCCCAGCTTCTCGACCAGCCGCGCCGCCACGCCGACACCGAGATCGGCCTGGATCAGCGCGTCCTCGAGCTCGTTAAGCGTCTCCTGGTCGAGCTTCTTCTTGGTGAAGAGGCCGGTGATGCTCTCGGTGACGCGCTTGGTCGACTTGGAGAGTCCGTCGCGCAGCCGCGACAGCCAGCTACTCTTTCTCTCGATCCCGGGATCCTTCTCGGCGACCGATTCGTCCACGGCTTCGACGGGAGCCGGCTCGGGCATCTCGACGGCCGGGGCTTCCCGCGAGCGAAGCCGCGCGAACCAGCCCTTCTTCCCGGGTTCCGTCTCGCTCATTTCAGCAGCGATCCGTCGAGCTCGCCTTTGTAGGCGTGCGAGATGCCGCCGGTCATCGTGACGTTGCCGTCGCGCAGCCACTCTATGACCAAGGTGCCGTGCTCCATCACGATATCGACCTTGCGGCCGGTGAGGCCGCGTCGCGCCGCCGCGACGCCCGCGGCGCAGGCACCGGAGCCGCAGGCGAGCGTCAGGCCCGCACCTCGCTCCCATACGCGCAGCCGCACCTTGTTCTCGCCCACGAGCTGCGCCACGCCGATATTGGCGCGCTCGGGGAAGAAGCGATCGTGCTCCAGCTTCGGTCCGAGCTCGATGATCGCGATGGCGTCGAGATCGTCGACGAAGAAGGTGGCGTGCGGGTTGCCCATGTTGGTGCCGACCGGATCCTGCAGCGGGCCGAGGCCGACGGGCATGTGGTTGGTGTCGCAGGCACTGGCGACGGGAATGTCGCGCCAGTCGAGACGCGCCGGGCCCATGTCGACCGTGATCACCGGCAGGCCGTTGCTGCCCTGGCCGGTCTTCTGGGATTCCAGCAGGCCCGCGATCGTCTGCACCGTGACCTGCTCGGACTTGCGCTCGTCCATCACCAGCGAGGCGACGCAGCGCGTGGCGTTGCCGCAGGCGCCGGCCTCGGTGCCGTCGGGATTGTAGATGCGCATGAAGACGTCGGCGTCGCGCTCGGTCGGCGGCTCCAGTACGATGAGCTGGTCGCAGCCCACGCCCAGCCGCCGGTCGGCGATGGCGCGTCGGCTGCGGGTCGACAGCGACAGCGCGCCAGCGCGCCCGTCGAGCACGACAAAGTCGTTGCCCAGCCCATGCATCTTCAAAAAGGGCATCTTGAGGAACGGCGTCCCGGTCATGCCGCGCTATATGGCCGGTCGATCAGGATCGCGCAACGCGCGACCTGGGGGCCAGCGCAACGAGCGCGGCCGGACCTGCCCGGCATGCTCGCCGCCGACCTCGAGCACATCGAGGGTCGCCAGCCGCTTGGTGTAGATCGTGAGGTGCAGGATGCCGAGCGCCTCGTGGGGCATGGCCGGCTCTACGAACAGGCCGCGGACGGCGTCCCAGGCCGGCGTCGCGTGGTGGACCGGCCAATTGCAGCGGCTGGGCAGCGGCTCGCAGGAAAAGCCGTGATCGTAGACCATCACGTTGAGCGCGATCTGGTCGGTCATGTCGGTCGAGCGCTGCAGCGCCTCGCCCAGCAGGTCGCCCCAGCCCTGCCAGTGCGGCGCATCGGCCGCGAGCGCGAAAACGCCGGCATTGATCAGCGGATAGCGCACCAGACGCTCGGCCGTCGCCTTGTCGAAGCACGATTCGAAGGCCGCGCCGTTCACCGTCGAGAATTCCTTCCAGGCGTGACGGTAGTGTCGCATCGAGCGATGGATCTCGGGCGCCACCGCGAGCTTGCCGGTGCGGGCCGCGGCGAGGAACAGCGCGAGCGCATCGCCCTGCTGCACCCAGCAGTCGCCGTCGATCCAGAGATAGAGGTCGAAGCCCGGAAAGTAGCGCGGCAAGAAGGGTCGCGCCGTCAGCGCCTTGTAGCCGTCCTTCAATCTGTCGCGGCCGGGGAAGTCGAAGTCCCAGTCCGGCACGACCAGCGTGGCGCCGCGGTCGCGACACCACGTGCGCTGTTCCTCGGTCAGGCCGCAATCGAGGATGCCGAGCGCGAGCGCCCGCCCCTCCAGCACGTTCTGCAGGGAGGCGATGCAATCCTTCATCAAGTCGAAATAGCCGGTGTCTCCGCCGGTGATCGCGATCGTCTTTTCCGCCACGACCGGAGGATGGCCCATCGGCCCTTTGCTGTCGCCTGCCTTTGCGCCACAGTCCCGCGCCCGCGGTCCGGGCGAATCAGGAGAAGCATCATGGGCAAGCATGTCGACTATTACGTTTCGTTGAACTCGCCCTGGGCCTATCTCGGTTCCAAGCGTTTCGAGGTGATCGCCGCCAAGCACGACGCCGACGTCACGATCTGGCCGGTCGATTTCGGCTCGGTGTTCGCGGTGTCGGGCGGCCTGCCGCTGCCCAGGCGCGCGCCGCAGCGCCAAGCCTACCGCATGATGGAGCTGAAGCGCTGGCGCGATCATCTCGGCGTC
>CAYRBQ010000536.1:0-3251 GCA_964422305.1 uncultured Reyranella sp.
GCGTATGGCCGCACTTCTTGGGCATCTCCTGGTCCTCGATCTGGATGGCGGCGACACCGGCGGCCTCGTAGCCGCGGACCGTACGCTGGACGTTCAGCAGACCGCCATAGCCCGTGTCGGCATCGGCGATCAGCGGCGTCTCGACCACCGAGCAGATCATCTCGGCCCGGCCCACCATGTCGGAATAGGTCGCGAGCCCGGCGTCGGGCAGGCCGAGCATCGACGCCGTGGCGCCGTAGCCCGTCATGTAGAGCGCGGGGAAGCCCATGCGGTCGGCCACGCGCGCCGAGATGCCGTCGTAGACGCCCGGCGCCAGGATGAACTCGCCCCTGGCGATGAGATCGCGCAGCTTCGCCGCCTTCGGATTGCCTGCCATGTCCCTCTCCTCGCGCGGAAACATGACCGAGTTGTGTCCGCCGGACCAGCCTCTGCAAACGAAAACGGCCGGCGGTGACGACCGCCGGCCGTTCGCGGAAGCGCAGACGGAACCTAGACCGAAACCGGCTTCAGTTCCTGCGAGCCCGCCGACTTGCAGAAGGTCGTGGTCTCGGTCGTGGTCTGGCCGTTCTTGGTCGCCGTCAGCTCGATCGGGCGGCAGGTGCTGCCGTCGGCGCGCGTGCTGGCCGGCGCAACGGGCTTGGCGGCAACGACCGTCGGCGGTGCCTGCGTCGACGAGGACGACGAGGTCTTGGCCGGCTCGACCGTGTAGGTCGTCGGCACGTTGGTCTCGGCCACGAAGGCGTTCTGGGTCGCCTCGGCGAGGCGGCGGCGCTCCTGATCGTCGAGCGCCTTGCCGACGAGGTTGCCCGCCAGCGCGCCGACCAATGCACCGCCGACCACGCCGCCCCACGACCCGAAGGCGAGGCCGCCCACGGCACCGCCGACCACCGCGCCCATGGCGGTTCCGGTGGCCTGGTTGGTGGGCTGGCCGCGGTCGTTGGTCATGCAGCCGGTCGCGAGGCCGATTGCCGCGATCACGCCGATCACGCGAATCGCGATCTTACGTACCGAACGCGGAGCGAGATCGGCAGTCAAGGCAGTCATCTGGTGCACCTCCGTTTGTACTCTGGGACCGTCACTCTACCCCAAAGCGACTGTTTACTGCCACGGGCATCGTCTTCAGCATCTGCGTAGGATCTGGGTGCGTCGCACGAGGCCAGCACCAGCCCGTTCCGCACCATCACCAGCGCGAGGTCGTCGCGGTCCGAATCGGGAACGTCGGCCAACGGCTCCTTGGCGTTGCGCTTGGTGATCAGGCAGCGGTAGAGCGGCGTGCCGTCGGTCAGGCGATCGGTCTGGCGGCAGCGCAGGTTGCGCGGCTGGGCTGCCAGCGCGTCGGCAGCCACCTTGTTCAGCGCCGGATCGTCGACGATGTCGACGCCCTGCAGGCGGATCTCGCCCGGCCGGTCCTTCAGCCCGATCAGCATCAGCGTCTTGCCGAAATGGGCGAAGTTGCCGGCGACGAACTCGGCTGCCTTGCGGGCATCTTCGGCCGCCTTGCGCGCCTCGTCGGCCCGCCGCTTGTCTTCCTCGGCCTTGCGAGCCTCCTCGTCGGCCTGACGCTTCCGCTCGGCCTGCTCGGCCGCAATACGCTGCCTCTCATCCTCGATCGCCTTGCGCCGGATCGCCTCTTCCTGCTCCTGCTTTTGCCTGGCCTCGAGCTCGGCCTTCTGCTTGGCTTCCTGCTCCGCCTTCTCGGCGCGCAGCTTCTCGGCCTCCTTCTCGGCCGCTTCCGCAATGGCACGGTGCCGGGCGACCTCGGGATCGGGGCCGCGTGTAGCCATCGCGTAATAGCCGCCGCCACCGAGCGCCAGCAGGACCACCGCGGCGATGGCCAGCCACAGGCCGGTCCGCTTCTTCCCGGCCTCCGGCGGCGGAGCCGACGTCGCGGCAGCCCCGAGAACCGAGACACGGCCGGACGCCGCATCGTCGCCCCTGCCCATCACCACCGTTGCGCCGGGGTCGGGCGCCGAGGTCATGCCGAGGATCGGGCGCCAGCCTGCAATGGACTGCGGCCGGTCGCGGGCGGCGACGGTAAGGCCGGCGTCGATGCCCGCCAGCAAACCCGACGAGAAGCCGGGTGGCGCGATCTTCACCAGCGGCTCGTAGCCATCGTCCAGCATGCGGTCGAAGGCGTTGGGCGGCGTCTTGGCGGTGATCGCATGATACATCGTGGCCGCGAGGCCGTAGATGTCAGTCCAGGGCCCCTGCTTGGCCGAGGTCATCTGCTCGGCCGCCGCATAGCCCGGCGTGAAGATCGCCGTCATCGCCGCCGTGCGCCCGACCATGGCGGCGCGAGAGGCGCCGAAGTCGATCAGCGTCGGGTTGCCGGCGGCATCGAGCAGGATGTTGGCGGGCTTGATGTCGCGATGCAGGAAGCCCGCGGCATGCACCTGCTCCAACCCGTCGAGCAGAGGCCACAGGATGCGATCGATCTCCTCGGGCTTCAGCCTGCCGTCGGCGTTGATGCGATCCTCGAGCGTGCGGCCGCTCAGCAGCTCCATGACGATGTAGGCGGTGCCGTTGGCCTCGAGAAAGTCGAAGACATGCACGATCGCCGGCACGCGATGCAGGCTGGCGAGCGTACGGCCCTCGGTGACGAAGCGGTCGCGCCCCCAACCGAAATCGTCGGCCATCTTGGTGGTGCGGGGCAGCACCGTCGCGCCGTCCTGCCGCACCGCGAGCGCCGACGGCAGGTACTCCTTGATCGCGACCTCGCGGCCGAGCTGCACGTCACGCGCGCGGTAGGTGATGCCGAAGCCGCCCTGCCCCAGCACGGCGACGATCTCGTAGCGCCCGATCGTCTGGCCGGGCTTCAGCGCGACATAGTCGACTTCGGGCGGCGGATCGCCGGCGGTGGTGGTGGGTTCGCTCATGGGCGACGCACCGTCAGGTGTGATGCACGACCAGCTCGACGTCGCCGAGCCGGAGCTTGGAGCCCGCCTGCAAGGCAACCGGCGCACCGGCCTTCAAGGCCGCACCGTTGACCGCCGTGCCGTTGGTCGAGCCGAGATCCTCGACCTGCAGCGCCTCGCCGGCGAGACTGAGCTTGGCATGCCGGCGCGACACGGTCGGATGAGGCACGACGAGCTCACACTGGTCGGCGGCACGGCCGATGAACATGCCCTGCGGCTGGCCGACCAGCTTCTCGAGCGGCACCTCGAACACATGCTTGCGGCCGGCCGAATCCGGCCCTTCGAAGCGCAGGGTGATCTGCGGCACCATGCGCGTCGTCGTACCCGGCGCCGGCT
>CAYRBQ010000537.1:0-3249 GCA_964422305.1 uncultured Reyranella sp.
GCAAGGCCGCGGGCCAGGTTGCCGCCGTAGCGGGCGCTGAAGAAGTCGGGGACCGTGAACTGGCCGAACTTGCGCAGGTACGGCGCCATCAGGATCGAGACGAGCACGTAGCCGCCGGTCCAGCCCAGCACGAAGGCGAGGCCGCCATAGCCGCCGAAGTAGAGCGAGCCGGCCATGCCGATGAACGATGCAGCGCTCATCCAGTCCGCGCCGGTCGCCATGCCGTTGTAGAAGGCGGGCACGACTCGTCCGGCGACGTAGTATTCGTTGACCTCCGCGGTTCTCGCCAGCCAGCCGATCAACGCGTAGACACCGATCGTCAGGAAGATGAAGAGATAGCCGAGGATCTTGTTCGGCACGCCAGCGAACTCGAGGATGCCGATGAAGATTGTGAAGCCGATGAACGACCCGGTGTAGAGTGCGTACACCCGGCCGAGGTTGGCGAGAAACCCGCCTTGCATTGCAGCCATGGTTGGTTCTCCCCCCTTACTCGTCCTGGACGCCGAATTCGCGATCGATCTTGTCCTGCGCCTTGGCGTTCCAGACGCACATCAGGACGAACGCGATGAGCGCACCCTGCGCAGCCATGTAATAGCCGAGCGGAAAGCCGACGATCCGGATCGTATTGAGCTGCGGGGCGAAGAAATGGATCACGAAGCTGAAGATGAACCACGCTGCGAGGATCATCAGCATCAGTCCGCGCGTCTTCTCCCAATATGCGGCCTGTTGCTGGGCCGTCAGTTTGCCGTCTGCCATTCTCTTGCTCCTCCAAGGTGCGTTGGAGGCGCCGCTACGCACAAGCTGTCGCGATGAGTCGGGTTGGCCCCGCTTTGGTTACGCTTACTTCCCCATCACCCAGTTCGTCGGGCGCCTTGCTTCTTGATTGGCCTTTGATCTCAGACTGGCTGAATATACAGCACGCATGAGTCGCAGCCAATCTGACGCACCCCCTACTTTAGTCGTATATGGATTCACAGGCCGGCTGGCGAACAAGGATGACGATGTTCACGAGGCTGACGAGCTTTCTCTTTCCCGAGCGCATACGCGATCGCGCCAAGCTCACACGCTTCGTCAGCGGTGAGGCTTCTTACGTGGCGCAGCGCTCTACCTACGAGTTCTCGCGCAACACGCTCGCCTGGTACGGGCAGGCCGCTTTCGGCGATCCCAAGTTTAACGAGGTCTTCGCGGTATGCCGCTGGGAGGCCTTCGCTGCCATCGCTGCCGACATGACGGTTATCGTTCGCTTCCATCTCGACGGCGGCCAGGAGCTCGATCCAGGCCTGTTGCGTGTCTACGCCGACGCGCTGGGCGAATATCCCACCCCCGTTCATCGCCCCGAGGGCTGGAGCGACCGTCACGCGGCGCTGCTCGCGCGCTTCTCCGGCGTGCCGTCGGATCATCGCCCCGACCTCAAGGCGATGGGCCACCGTACCGGCGTCATGATTCACGAGCACGCGCCTGCGCGCGGCAGGAGTGCCGAGGAGGAGCGTGCTGTGCTTGCCGCGGCGGTGACATTCGGCCTGATCTCCTTCAAGGACCGCCTGCCGCGCCGCCTCGATGCCGATGCGCTGCGGCGGGTGCTGGCCGGCGCGGCGTGACCATCGCCGACATCTTCGATCGCTTCCTCGCCGCACAGCAGCGCCGGCGGCGACCTCTGCGAACGCCCGCCCATACTCCGCTCGAAACGCTCGATATGGTCGCGATCGACAGCGAGACGACCGGCCTGGACCTCAGGTCCGCCCGGATCGTCTCCTTCGGCGTCGTCGGGATAGCGAAAGGCCTGATGGTCGAGGCACGCGCCAGGGTCGATTTGCTGGTCGATCCGCGGGTCCCCATCCCCGCCACCGCGACCGCCATCCATGGCATCGATGCCGCACGGATCGCCGGGGCGCCCACGCTCGCGGATGTCTGGGACGACCTGATGGCTGCGATCTCCGACCGCATCGTGATCGGCCATCACATAGGCTTCGACCTTGCTGTGCTGGCCGCAGAGGCACGAAGGATCGGCCGGCCGTGGCGCGAGCCGACCAGCCTCGACACAGCGGCGATGGCCGCCGGGCTCGGCCTTCCCGCCGACAGGCTCGATCTCGCCGAGCTGCTGGCGCGCCTCGGAGTGAGGCCCCGGGGCGAACGGCATTCCGCGACCGGCGACGCGCTGATGGCCGCCGATCTCTTCGTCGCGATCGCCGAGCGCCTGCGGAACCAGCGGCGCGCCACGCTCGGTGGCGCGGTCGCACTGCAGCGCGCGCCGCGCGCCTGACGCGATGCGCACCGAATCGCTCCGCCGGATCGACAGCTTCCCCTACCGACACCGGGTGTCCGAGCTCATGTCGACACCCCTGGTCGCAGCGGCGCCCGCGTCGACCGTTGCAGACGCCGTGCGTCTCATGAACGAGCGCCGGATCAGCTCCGTGGTGGCGCTCGACCCGGAAGGCCGACCGTCGGGCATCCTCACCGAGCGCGACGTCCTGCGCATCCTCGCAATGGACACAGCGCTGCTGTCGCGACGCCTGGACGAGGTCATGAGCCGCCCGGTCCACACGGTCGGGGCGGGAGCGCTTGCCTACCGTGCGATCGGCCGGATGGCCCGCTTCGGAATCCGTCATCTTCCTGCGGTCGACGACGGCGGTTGCGCCGTGGGCATGCTGACCGCCGGAACCCTGCTGAAGCAGCGTGCGACGCTCGCCTTGACGCTCGGCGACGAGATCGAGCAGGCGGCCGACGCTGCCGCCCTGAAGGCGGCGCACGACCGGCTGCCGACGCTGGCCGCGGCACTGCGCGCGGAGGATGTTCCGGCCGTCCAGGTGTCCGCCGTCATCTCGGGAATCGTGTGCGATCTCACCGCGCGGGCGGCCGCGCTCGCGGTAGCCGCCGTACCGACTCCTGCGCCGGCGCCATGGTGCCTGCTGGTGCTGGGATCGGCCGGGCGCGGCGAGTCTCTGCTCGCGGCCGACCAGGACAATGCGCTGATCCACGAAGGCGACGAAGGCGATCCCTGGTTCGGCGCGTTCGCCGACCGGCTCAATGAGATCCTGGCACAGTCGGGCGTGCCGCTCTGCACCGGTGGTGTCATGGCGCGAAACCCAGCCTTTCGCGGCACCCCGACCGAGTGGCGGCACAGGATCGATGAATGGGTCGGCAAACCGCAGCCCGGCGCGCTCCTCAACGTCGACATCTTCTACGATTTCGTGTCGGTCGCCGGTGATCATCGCCTGGCCGCTTCGCTCCGCCGGCGGGCGATGGAGGCGG
>CAYRBQ010000538.1:0-3247 GCA_964422305.1 uncultured Reyranella sp.
GGCGACTGCGGCGCCTGCACGATCGTGCTGGAACGCGACGGCCGGCGCGAGGCGGTGAATTCCTGCATCGCCATGCTGGGCCAGCTCGACGGTCTATCTGTGCGCACGGTCGAAGGGCTGCGCGGCACCAGCGGCGAGCCGCATCCCGTGCAGACGGCGATGGCCGAGGCCGACGCCACACAATGCGGCTTCTGCACGCCGGGCTTCGTCATGTCGGCCTTCGCCTTCGCCGCCGGCGGCGAGAAGGCCGAGCCCGATGCAATCCACGAGGCGCTGGCCGGCAATCTCTGCCGCTGCACCGGCTATCGCCCGATCGTCGATGCGATGACGCGCGTGGCGGGTGGGGCGGTCGAGCCGGCGCCTTCCGTCGAGCGGCGCGCGACGTCGGCCGTGTTCGACGGTGGCTTTCATGCGCCGCGTTCGCTGAAGGAACTGCTGAAGCTCCGCGCCGCGCATCCCGACGCGACGCTGCTGGCCGGTGGCACGGACCTCGGCCTGCTGGCCGGCCACCGGCGCAAGCCGCCCAAGGCGATCATCCATCTCGCTCATGTGCCCGAGCTCGTGGCGGTCTCGTCCGATAAGGAGGAGATCACGCTGGGCGCCGCCGTGACCTACGCGCAGGCCATGCCGGTGCTGGCCAAGGCCTATCCGGCGCTGCGTCCCTACCTTTCGCGGCTGGGCTCGCGGCAGATCCGCAATCTCGGCACGATCGGCGGCAATGTCGGCAACGCCTCGCCGATCGGCGACATGCCGCCGGTGCTGATCGCGCTCGAAGCGACGGTGACACTCGCCTCGGCACGCGGCACGCGCGACCTGCCGCTCGAGAAGTTCTTCCTGGACTATCGCAAGACCGCGCTGGCGCCCGACGAGGTGATCCTGAGCTTCTCGATGCCGCGCCTGTCGCCGGGTGAAGTGTTCTTCTGCGACAAGGTGAGCAAGCGGCGCGACCAGGACATCTCGACCGTAGCCGCCGGCTATCGACTGCGCCTCAAGAACGGTCGCATCGAAGACGTGCGCATCGCCTTCGGCGGCATGGCCGCGACGCCGAAGCGTGCGACGCATGTCGAGACGGCACTGCTGAAGGACGGCTTTGCCGCCGCTGCGGGCGCGATCCCGAAGGACTTCCAGCCGATCGACGACTGGCGCGGCACTGGCACCTACCGGCTGCAGGTCGCCGCGAACCTGCTGCGCCGGCTCGAGCTGCGCGTTGCCGATCCGGCGCGTGCCGTCGAGGTCGAGGCGCTGTGAGCGGCGGCGTCCACACCGCACGGCGCCACGATAGCGCGCTGAAGCACGTCACCGGGCAGGCGCTCTACATCGACGACATGCCCGAGCCACCCGGGACGCTGCATGCGGCGCTGGTATTGAGCACGGTGGCATGCGGCCGCCTGAAAACGCTCGATCTCGCCGCCGCAGCCGGCATGCCGGGCGTGGCCGCCGTGCTGGGGCCGCAGGACATTCCCGGCCGTAACGACGTATCGGCGAGTGGCAAGGGCGGTGAGCCCTTGTTCGCGGTGGATCGCGTCGAGTTCGCGGGCCAGCCGCTCGCCATGGTGGTCGCGACCAGTCTCGACGCCGCGCGCACCGCCGCCGCGGCGGTGAAAGCCGAGATCGAGGAGGAGACCCCGATCCTCGACATCGCGACTGCCGTCGAGAGGCAGGCCTGGGTACAGCCGCCGGCCACCATCGTGCGCGGCGATCCCGACGGCGCCCTCGCCAGGGCGCCGCACAAACTAAGCGCCTCGTTCAGTGTCGGCGGGCAGGAGCATTTCTATCTCGAGGGCCAGATCGCTTTCGCGCTGCCGGGCGAGGACGGCGACATCGTCGTCCATTCCTCGACCCAGCATCCGACCGAGGTGCAGCACATCTGCGCCGGTCTGCTGGGCTGCGACTACAACCGGGTGACGGCGGTGGTGCGCCGCCTGGGCGGCGGCTTCGGCGGCAAGGAGAGCAACGCCTCGTGGGTCGCGGGCGCGGCGGTACTGGCGGCGAACCACACGGGCAAGCCGGTGAAGCTCCGCTTGCCGCGCGAGATCGACATGATCGCGACCGGCAAGCGCCACGGCTTCGACTATCGCTACACGGTGGGCTTCGACGACGAGGGCCGTGTGCTGGCGCTCGACGCGGTGTTGGCGGCCGACGCGGGCTGGAGCCTCGATCTCACGCCCGGCGTCGTGGCGCGTGCGCTGACGCACACCGACAACGCCTACTGGATCCCGCACTTCCGCGCGCTCGGCTACGCGGCCAGGACGAACAAGCAATCCAACACCGCCTTCCGCGGCTTCGGCGGGCCTCAGGGCGTGGTCGTGATGGAAGATGCGCTCGACCGCATCGCCCACCATCTCGGGCGCGATCCGGTCGAGCTGCGGGCGCTCAACTTCTATGCCGAGGGGCGCGACACGACGCCCTACGGCCAGACCGTCGACGAGAACCATCTGGCGCGTTGCTGGGCCGAGGTGAAGCAGGGCGGCGAGCTGGAGCGCCGTCGCGCCGAGATCGACGCCTTCAACGCCGCCAACCCGGTGCTGAAGCGCGGACTCGGCCTGTTCCCGCTGAAGTTCGGCATCTCCTTCAACCTGCCGCACATGAACCAGGCCGGCGCGCTGGTGCACGTCTACACCGACGGCTCGATCCGCCTGAACCACGGCGGCACCGAGATGGGGCAGGGGCTCTTCATCAAGGTGGCGCAGGTCGTGGCCGAAGTGTTCAAGGTCGATGTCGATCGCATCCGGCCCTCGGCGACCTCGACCGCCGAGGTCCCCAACACTTCGCCGACCGCCGCCTCGACCGGCTCCGACCTCAACGGCTGGGCGGCGTGGGAGGCGGCCAATACGATCCGCCAGCGCATGGTGGCCCATGCTGCCTCGCATTTCGGCGTGGCGGAGAAGGACATCGAGTTCGCCGACGGCAACGTGCGCATTGCCAAGCCCGGCAGCAATCAGGTGATGAGCTTCGGCGAGATGGCCAAGCTCTGTTACATGGGCCGCGTGTCGCTCTCTTCGACCGGCTTCTACAAAACGCCCAAGATCCACTGGGATCCGGCGAAGATGCACGGCCGGCCCTTCTTCTATTTCTCCTTCGGCGCGGCGATGGCCGAGGTGGCGATCGACACCCTGACCGGCGAGAGCCGCGTGCTGCGCGCCGACCTGGTGCAGGATTGCGGCGAGTCGCTGAACCCGGCGATCGACTTGGGCCAGATCGAGGGCGCCTTCGTGCAGGGCCAGGGCTGGCTCACCTGCGAGGAGCT
>CAYRBQ010000539.1:0-3242 GCA_964422305.1 uncultured Reyranella sp.
TCGAGATGGGGGATCGAGGCCAGGAGTCCACGCGTGTAGGGGTGGCCGGGATTGTCGAACAGCCGGGCGGCATCGGCCTCCTCGACCTTGCGGCCGGCATACATGACGACGACGCGATCGGCATTCTCGGCGACCACGCCCATGTCGTGGGTGATCAGGATGATGGCCGTGCCGAAGGTCTCCTGCAGCTCGCGCATCAGATCGAGGATCTGTGCCTGGATGGTGACGTCGAGCGCAGTGGTCGGCTCGTCGGCGATCAACACCTTGGGATTGCACGACAGAGCCATCGCGATCATGACGCGCTGCCGCATGCCGCCCGAGAGCTGGTGCGGATATGCGTGCGCGCGCCTCTCCGGCTCGGGGATGTAGACGCGTCGCAGCATCTCGACGGCGCGGTCCCAGGAGTCGCGCTTGTTCAGTCCCTGGTGCAGTGCAACGGCCTCGGCGATCTGCTTGCCCACCGTGTAGAGCGGGTTGAGCGAGGTCATCGGCTCCTGGAAGATCATCGAGATCTCGTTGCCGCGGATGCGCTCCATCTCGGGGGCGCTGATCTCGAGCAGGTTCCTGCCTTGGAAGCGCACCGCGCCGCCGACGATGCGGCCCGGCGGATTCGCCACCAGTCGCAGGACCGACAGCGCGGTCACGCTCTTGCCACACCCCGATTCGCCGACCACGCCGAGCGTCTCGCCGGCCTTGAGGGCATACGACACGCCGTCGACCGCGCGTACGGTACCTACCGCCGTGAAGAAATGCGTCTGCAGGTCCTCGATCTGGAGGATCGTCTCGGCGGCCATCGACTCCCTTCAACTTATGGTGTTAGTTTTGGCCCACTGGGAAGATGGGCAAACCATCAGAGCACAGAGTGCTCGGTCTGCAAAAGACCAAAAGGGAGGAAAGAGATGCGAGACCACGAGTCGAAGCGTTCCCGTGTAAACCGTCGCCAGTTCATGAAAGGTGCCGCCGCCGTTGCCGGCGCCTACGGATTGCCGTTCCATGCCTGGGCGCAGGGCGTGCCCAACGAGTTCGACGGCTCGAAGTTCCAGCTCAAGGCCGCCGAGCCCAACGCCAAGGCAGGTGGCGTGCTGCGTTACGGCATCACTTCGAGGCCGCCGCATTTCGACTTCCACCAGTCCGGCACGATCAACAGCCTCGGCAGCCAGGGCTGCATGTTCGACAACCTCGTGCGGCGCGATCCGCGCGACAGCGGCAAGACCATCATTCCCGACCTCGCGCATAGCTGGGAAATCTCGAAGGACAACAAGACCTACACGTTCATGTTGCGCAAGGACGTGCAGTTCCACGACGGCGCCGAGATGACGTCGGAGGACGTGAAGGCGACCTTCGATCGCATCGCCAAGCCGCCGCAGGGTATCTCCATTCCGCGCAGCACCCTGTTCGCCGCGGTCAGCGAGATCACAGCTCCCGACAAGTACACGGTGCAGTTCAAGCTGGCCGAGCCGCGGCCGGCGAACTTCATCATGTCGGCGATCGCCAGCGGCTGGAACGGCATCGTCCGCAAGAAGACCCTCGAGGACAACGGCTACAATCTGCGCCGCGTCGTCGACATCCCCGGCACCGGCCCGTTCAAGAGCCAGCGGCGCGTCGAGGCCGAAGTCTGGGTGATGGAGAAGAACAAGAACTACTGGAACAAGGGCCTGCCATACCTCGACGGCATCGAATTCTACCATGCCCTTCCGTTCTCGCCCGAGCTCGGTTCCAGCCTGCTGTCGGGCCGCGTCGACTATGCCCGCCTGCTCGACCCCGGCTCGATGCGCCGGGTCAAGGCCACCCAGGGCATGTCCGGCATGGACTTCTACCAGAGCGTCATCCAGGCGACCTGGATGAACAACAAGAAGAAGCCGCTCGACGATCCGCGCGTGCGTCGCGCCTTCCATCTCGTGCTCGACAAGCCGGTGCTGGTCGACGTGGTGAAGGACATCGCGCCGATGATGGTCGGTGGCTTCATCTATCCGTTCTCGGAGTTCGCCACCCCGCTGCCCGAGCTCAGCAAGCGGCTCGGCTACCAGGCCGACCCGACGGCGGCAGTCAAGGAAGCCAAGGCGCTGATGAAGGCCGCGGGCTACGAGAAGGGCATCACCGGCCTCGACTATCTCGTCCGCGAGGTCGCGAGCTTCAAGCTCTGGTCGCAGGCCATCCAGGCGATGCTGCAGCAGACGCTCAATGTCCAGTGCAACATCCGCACCGCCGTCGAGTCGGTGTGGTTCGACGACGTGCGCACCGGCAAGTTCGATCTTGCGATCGGCGCCATCGTCTCGACGCTGCTCGATCCGTCGGACTATTTCAACGCCTGGTACAGTCCGAAAGGGCCGCAGAACTATTCGTCCTGGGACAACGCCAAGTTCAACGAGCTGCTGCCGCAGATCGATCGCGAGGTCGATCCGAAGAAGCGCCTCGATCTGATCCGGCAGGCCGAGGCGATCATGGAGCAGGACCCGCCCTTGCTGCCGATCTCGTGGGAGAAGATCAACGACGGCTGGTACAACTACGTCAAGGGCCACAATCCGAAGGACTACTTCGGCATCTACGATGTGGTCCGCTTCGATACCTTCTGGCTCGACAAGTAGCCGAAACCACACGCAAGTGACGCGGGCCGGCGCGTGAGCGCCGGCCCTTCTTCTTTGCTCAGCCCTTGCTGGGGTCGATCAGGAACTTCTCGCCGGTGGCCCGCTTGGCGTAGGCCTTGATGTTGTCGAGCTGCAGCGCTTCCTGCAGCGAGATGACCTTCGTGTAGTGGCTGGCGAAGGTGGTCTTGAGGTTGTTGACCACGCGCTCGCGCAGGCGGACCTGGTCGGGTCGGCCGATCTTCTGCAGGAACGGCGTCAGCAGCCAGCCGCCCACGCCCCAGGCCATGCCGTAGTTGCGGTTGAGCTCGACGGGGCCGGTGTTGAGGCTGCCGTAGATATAGACCTGCTTGTGCGTGGTCGAGCCGTAGCGGCTGTACTCCTTGGCCGTCTTGTTGAGCGCGATCTCCATCGAGGTCAGGATCTGGCTGGCGAGCTTGCCGCCGCCGATCGCGTCGAAAGCAATGGTGGCCCCGGTCTCGACCAGGGCCTGGGTGAGGTCGTCGGTGAAGCTCGCCGCGCCCGAATCGACGACGTGCTTGGCGCCGATGCCTTTCAGGAGCTTCGCCTGCTCGGGGCTGCGCACGATGTTCACGAGGCCGATCCCGTCCTCGTTGCAGATCTTGTTCAGCATCTGGCCGAGGTTGGAGGCCGCTGCAG
>CAYRBQ010000540.1:0-3237 GCA_964422305.1 uncultured Reyranella sp.
GTGCCCGAGGGCTCGCCGATCAAGTCGATCGCCGACGTCGACCGCAAGGGCGTGCGCATCGCGGTGTCGGCGCGCTCCGCCTACGACCTCTGGCTGGAGAACAACATCAGGAACGCCACGCTGGTGCGCGCGACCGGCCTCGACGCCGCCTACGACAAGTTCGTCGGCGAAAAGCTCGACGTGCTGGCCGGCCTGCGGCCGGGCCTGCTCAAGGACATGGCCAAGGCGCCCGGCATGAGGATCCTCGACGGCAAGTTCACCGCCGTGCAGCAGGCGGTCGGCACGGCGCGTCCCAACACGGCGGGTGCCGCCTTCCTCGCCGCCTTCGTCGAGAAGGCCAAGAAGTCGGGGCTGGTCGCCGGGCTGATCGAGCGGCACAAGGTCAGGGGACTGTCGGTGGCGCCGCCGGCTTCTTGATGCTGGACATCAAGACCCTCTACATGATCAGCGTCGCCGTGACCCTGTTCGGCGCCGGCGCCGCGCTGCTCACCTGGTATCATCACCGCGACGCGCCGAGCCTGCGCGCCTGGGCCGCGGCCCTGCTGCTCGCCAATGTCGGCACCGCCCTGCTCCGCCTGCGCGGTCCGTACGCCAGCGTCAACGCGACGATGGCAGCCGACACCCTGATCATCGCGGGCTTCGCGGTCGTCTGGACCAGCCAGTATCTCACCAACCGCGGCAATTTTACCGTCGGCCGTCAGGTCGGGATGACCGCCGCCCTTTGCGGCCTGTTCGTGGCCCTGTTCTTCGTCATCTTCGCCGCCGGCGAAGGCCAGGGCATGCGCAGCACCTACCTGCTGTTCACCCTCTTCATCGGCGCGCTGTCGCTGGCGACCGCCTGGGAGTTCCGCAAGGGCATGGCGCGCGACGGCCTGCGGAGTCGCGTCATCGTGGTCTGGGCGTTCGTCGGCATGGCGGTCGCGCGCGCCGTGCGGGGGACGGTCCTGGCGCTAGAGACCACCAACGTGATCGAGGGCCGCCTGTCGCACATCATCACCGGCTACGCGCTCTACGCCACCGTGATCCTGGTGCTGGCCATCACCTACGGCCTGGTCATGATGGCCAACGAAGGCGCCGCCCGCCGCGACCAGCAGCTCTTCGCCGGCGGTTGAGCGACCGCCCGGCGCCTTACCTGCCCGCATCCATGTCGGCGAGCTTCGCCACCCGGCGGCGGAACTCCTCCGCCGTCGAGAATTTCGCGTCGAGATAGGCGGCGATCAGGTCCTTGGCGAGCCAGGGCCCGACGATCTGCGCACCGATGCACATGACGTTGACGTCGTCGTGCTCGACGCACTGGTGCGCCGAATGCACGTCGTGGCACACGGCGGCGCGGATGCCCTTCATCTTGTTGGCGCCGATCGAGGCGCCGACGCCGGTGCCGCAGACCATCAGCCCGCGCTCGGCGCGGCCCGAGGTGATGGCGGCCGCGACCTTGCGCGCGATGTCGGGGAAGTCGACCGGCGCGGGATCGAACGAGCCGACATCCTCGATCTCGTGGCCGCGCTGCTTCAGGAAGGCGAGCAGCTCGGCCTTCATCGGGAAGCCTGCATGGTCGGAGCCGACGACGATCTTCATGGGGTGCCTCCTCGTTCCTGCCAGGTGGAGATCAGGTTGTTGCGGCGCAGTTCGTCGCCGATGCGGAAGTGGCCGCGCAGCGCGCGCTCGGCCTCGTCGGGGTCGCGCCGCGCCAGTGCCAGGAACACCTGGCGATGCGCCTCGACCAGGCCCGAGGTGATGGCGGGCTCGCCGAACGTGTCGCGCCGGCGCTCGACGTGGCTGCGCATCAGGAGCGGCGAGATCGCCTCGTAGATCTTCATCAGCGCGCCGCTGCCGCTCGCCCGTACGATGGCGACGTGGAAGGCGTAGTCGGCGCCGCCGCCGCGCTCCGGATCGTCGAGCGAGTCGACCAGCGTGTCGAGGATGGCGGCGATCGCCTGCAGGTCGCGTTCGCCGGCCCGCACACAGGCAAGCCGGATGGCCTGGCATTCGATGGCGATGCGCGCCTGCAGCACATCGTCGAGGATATCGGGCTCGGGCGCGAGGCAGAGCGTCAGCGCCTGGCCCAGCACCGAGGCGTCGGCCGAGCGGACATAGGCCCCCCGACCGTGGCGGATGTCGAGCAGGCCGAGCATGGCGAGCGAGCGCAGCGCCTCGCGCAGCACCGGCCGGCTCACTCCCAGGGCCAGCGCCAGCTCGCGCTCGCCCAGCAGCCGGTCGCCCGCCTTCAGCTCGCCCGACAGCAGCCGGTCGCGGAAGAAGGTCAGCACGCGCTCGGCGCCACGCGGTGTTTCCTCGTCGTCCTTGGTTACCGTGCGCATTCAGGCACTTGGTCAGTCCATGGTCATACCACTCTAGGACAATGCCGTGACCGACCGCAACCGCCTGCAACCTTTGCTCGATCCCGGCGTTAGCTCCCTGCTGCGGGGTACGTGAACGGGGGGATCTCGAATGACTGCCGAAGCCGGTTCCGCCTCGAACGGAACGACGACCGCCTCGCCCCGTTCCCGACGCTCCGAACAGGCGCTCCCCCCTTCCGACCTGCCCCGCCCCGACCTGCCCCCCTCCGACCTTCACGAGCTGGTCGGCGTGCTCGAGGCCCTGCGCGGCGGCGATTTCTCGGCCCGCCTGGGCGGCGGGCACGACGGCACGATGGCGCGGATCGCCGGCCTGGTGAACGACATCGCCGCCGGCAACGAGAGCATGGCCCGCCAGCTCGAGCGCATCGGCAAGGCGGTCGGCGAGCAGGGCCGCACCCGCCAGCGCGTGAAGTTCGGCCTGTCGGCCGGCGCCTGGGGCGAGATGGAAGGCTCGCTCAACACGCTGATCGACGACCTCGTCTGGCCGACCACCGAGGTGACCCGCGTGATCGGCGCGGTGGCGCAGGGCGACCTGCTGCAGACCGTGCGCCTCGACGTCGACGGCAGGCCGCTCAAGGGCGAGTTCCTGCGCGCCGCCACCATCGTCAACACCATGATCAAGCAGCTCTCGGTGTTCACCTCGGAAGTGACCCGCGTGGCACGAGAGGTCGGCACCGAAGGCAAGCTCGGCGGCCAGGCCAAGGTGAGCGAAGTGACCGGCGTATGGCGCGAGCTGACCGAGTCGGTCAACTCGATGGCCAACAACCTGACGGCGCAGGTCCGCAACATCTCCGACGTGACCATCGCCGTGGCCAACGGCGACCTGTCGCGCAAGATCACCGTCGACGTGCGCGGCGAGATCCTACAGCTCAAGGAAGCC
>CAYRBQ010000541.1:0-3231 GCA_964422305.1 uncultured Reyranella sp.
CCGCTCGACGCTCCGGCCCCGCGGCGCGGCGCGCTGCGCTCCGATGAGGCGCGCACGCTGCTGCGCGCGTTCCGCCCCAAGCCGTGGCCGACCGACCGTGCCGCTGCAGTGGCGGCGATCGACCAGATGCAGGTGGATTCGGGCGCCTATGCCGTCTGGCTGAGCGACGGGCTCGAGGACGAGGGCGCCACGCGCCTCACCGAGCGCCTGCGCCGCTTCGACGGACTGCAGGTGCTGCTGCCCGACCAGGCCGCGACGCCCTTGCTGCTGCTGCCACCTGCCGCCGAGGGCCGCGACCTCAAGGTGCGCGCGCTGCGCGCCGCGGCCGACGGTCCGCGCAAGGCGGCCGTCCAGGCCTCCGACGAGCAGGGCCGCGTGGTCGCCCGCATCGATCTCGACTTCGCCGCCTCCGCGACACAGGGCGAAGGCGTGCTGGCCGCGCCTGCCGAGCTGCGCAACCGCATGGCCCGCCTCGACATCGAGACGCAGGGCGGCGCAGGCAGCGCCATCCTGCTCGACGAGCGCCACCGGCGCCGGCCCGTCGCGATCCTCGGCGAGCGCGCCTCGGCCACCGGCCAGCCGCTCCTGCAAGAGATCTACTTCCTCGAGCGTGCACTCGATCCTTATGTGAGCCTGAGCATCGGCGATCGCGAATCGGTGCTGACGCGCAACACCGCCGTGCTACTGATCCCCGACGGCGCCGCACCCTCGGCGAACGACCGCGAGGAGATCGCCAAGTGGATCGAACGCGGCGGCGTCGCCGTGCGATTCGCCGGTCCCAACCTCGCGGCCGGTGCAGACAATCTCGTGCCGACGCCGCTCCGCCTCGGCGACCGCGCCCTGGGCGGCATCATGAGCTGGGGCCAGCCGAGCGCGCTTTCCGAGTTCCCGCCCAACAGCCCCTTCCTCGGCATTCCGATCCCGAAGGACGTGCGCATCTCCCAGCAGGTGCTGGCCGAGCCGACGCCGGACCTCGCCGACAAGACCTGGGCCCGACTGGCTGACGGCACACCGCTCGTGACCGGCGAGAAGCGCGGCCAAGGCTATCTCGTGCTGATCCACACCACGGCGAACACAGGCTGGAGCAACATGGCGCTGTCGGGCCTGTTCGTGAACATGCTGCAGCGGCTGGTGACGCTGTCGCGCGGTGTCGCGGGCGACGGCGTCAACAAGGCGCTGAAGCCGTGGCGGACGCTCGACGGCTTCGGTCGCCTCGGCGCACCGCCGGCCGGCATCCAGATGCTGCCGGCCGATGCCGGCGAGACCTTCGTGCCCAAGCCCGCCTCGCCGCCGGGCCTCTACGGCGACGAGAACGCCCAGGTCGCCTTCAACATCGGCGGCCGCATCGCGCCGCCCAAGCCGCTCGCCCTGCCGGGCGGCATCGCCACCGACAAGCTCTCCGAAGGCGGCGAGACCGATCTTTCCAAGTGGTTCCTGCTGGCCGCGCTGCTCCTGTTGCTGGCCGACCTGCTGATCTCGCTGTGGCTGCGCGGCCTGCTGCCGCGCGCGGTGCGGTTTGGGCGCGCCGCGCCTGCCGCAATGCTTCTGGCCGTCGCTGTCTTCGGCTGGCCGGATGCGCAGGCGCAACAGCAGCCGCAGCGTCCCGCCGTCACGCCGGCGGCATCGGAGCGGCCGGGGCCGCCGCCGCTCACCGACGAGCAGGCGTTCAAGGGCTCGCTCGACATCCGCCTCGCCTACATCGTTACCGGCGACAAGGAAGTCGACGACGTCAGCAAGGCAGGACTCGAAGGCCTGAGCGAGATCTTGCGCAGCCGCACCTCGGTCGAGCCTGCCGATCCGGTCGGCCTCGACCTCGAGCGCGACGAGCCGCGCCTCTATCCGCTGATCTACTGGCCCGTGACCTCAACGCAACCGGCGTTGTCGCCGCGCGCCCAGGCGGCGCTCGACCGCTACCTGAGGACCGGCGGTATCATCTTCATCGACACGCGCGACCAGCACATGACATTCGACCGCCCGGCCGGCGGCAACCCCGACCTCAAGCGTCTGCTCGCCGGCGTCGAGACGCCGCCGCTGGTGTCGATGCCGCCAGACCATGTGTTGACCAAGGCGTTCTATCTCCTGTCCGACGTCCCCGGACGCTGGCAGGGCGGCAAGCTTTGGATCGAGGCGGGCGGCGGCAGGGTCAATGACGGCGTCACGACCATCGTGATCGGCTCCAACGACTATGCCGGCGCCTGGGCGGTCGACCAGCGCGGCCGCGGCCTGATGCCGGTGTCGCCGGGCGGCGAGACACAGCGCGAGATGTCGTTCCGCTTCGGCGTGAACCTCGTGATGCACGCGCTGACCGGCAACTACAAGGATGACCAGGTCCACCTCCAGGACATCATGCAGAGGCTGCGGCGATGAACACGACCTCCGCCGTCTCGATCGCCTTCGACCCGCTGCTGCCCTGGACGGTGCTTGCGGGGCTCGGTGCGATCGGCCTCCTGCTGGTCGCGCTCGGCCTGCGTGCCGGTGCGCGCGGCACGATATGGCGGCTGGGCTCGCTGGTCGTTGTCATGGCGGCGCTCGCCAATCCCTCGCTGATCGAGGAGCAGCGGAAGCCTATTGCCGACGTCGCGCTGGTCGTCGTCGACGACAGCGATTCGATGGCGATCGGCGAGAGGCGCCAGCAGGTCCAGGCGGCGCGCGAGGCGCTGAAGCGCAAGCTCGGCCAGCAGGACGGCCTGGAGGTCCGCGAGGCGGTGCTGCCGCCGTCGCAGATCCAGCTCGGCAGCGAGCGGCCGGGCGGTACGCGCCTGATCGACACGATGCGCTCGGCGCTGGTCGAGATCCCCCCGGAGCGGCTGGCCGGCGTCGTGCTGCTGAGCGACGGGCAGGTCCACGACGTGCCGGCCGGTGTTCCGGCCGAGCTGGGCGGCGCGCCGCTGCACGCCCTGATCGCCGGCCGGAAGAACGAGCGCGACCGCCTGATCGTGCTGGAGCAGTCGCCGCGCTTCGGCGTCGTCGGCCGCGAGGTCACGGCCAGGTTTCGGATCGAGGATCCGGCCGGCGGCACTGCACCGGTAACGCTGTCCGTCAACGGCGAGGTGACGCGCCGGCTCGACGTGCCGGTCGGCCGGGCCGTCGAGATGCCGATCACCGTCGGCAATCCCGGCGCCAACGTCGTCGAGCTCGAAGTCGGCGCGGGCCCGAGCGAGCTCACGCTCGACAACAACCGCGCCGTCATCACCATCAACGGCGTGCGCGACCGGCTGCGCGTCCTGCTGG
>CAYRBQ010000542.1:0-3212 GCA_964422305.1 uncultured Reyranella sp.
GAGGGCCCGCTGCGAACGCCGCTTTCCAAGCCGGTGATCGCCGCAGTCGAAGGTCATGCCTGCGCGGGCGGCTTGGGCGTCGCGCTCTTCTGCGACATCCGCATCGTCGACGAGACGGCGACCTTCGGCGTCTTCTCGCGCCGCTGGGGCGTGCCGATGAGCGACGGCACCACGGTCCGCCTGCCGCGGATCGTCGGCCAGGGCCGCGCCATGGACATGCTGCTGACCGGCCGCGCCGTCGGCGCCGATGAGGCGATCGCCATCGGGCTCGCCACGCGCAAGGTGGCGCGCGGCACGACGCGCGCCGAGGCCGAGAAGCTCGCGCTGCAGATCGCGGGCTTTCCGCCGATCGCCATGACCTCGGACCGGCAGTCGGCCTACGAGAGCTTCGACCGCGACCAGGCGGCCGCCATCCGGCGCGAGATGGAGCTGTCGCTCGACGCGCGGCGCCGGGAATCGCAGAGCGGTGCCGCACGCTTCGCCGCGGGCGAAGGCCGGCACGGCCAGTTCAAGAAGTAATCTCGAGAGGGTGTAGCGAATGCGGGCGCTGGTTTGTCATGCCTATGGTCCGATCGACAGTCTGAAGATCGAGGACATTCCCAAGCCCGAACCCAAGGCCGGCGAGGTGCTGGTCCATGTGCGCGCCGCCGGCGTGAGCTTCGCGGCGATGCTGGGCGTGCAGGGCAAGCACCAGAACAAGCCGCCGCTGCCCTACGTGCCGGGCAACGAGCTGGCCGGCCACGTGGTGGCGCTGGGCGAGGGCGTGACGAACGCCGCGGTCGGCGATCGCATCGCGACCGGCGTCAGCCAGGGCGCCTTCGGCGAATATGCCGTCGCGACGGCCGCCAACCTGATCCCGATCCCCGAGCGCATGCCCTATGCCGAGGCGACCAACTTCCCGACGCTCTATCCCACCGCCTACGGCGCGCTGAAGTGGAAGGCCGCCCTGCAGCCGGGCGAGGTGCTGCTCGTGCATGGCGCGGGCGGCGGCTCCGGCCTCACCGCCATCGAGGTCGGCAAGGCGATGGGCGCAGTGGTGATCGCAAGCGCCGGCGGCGCCGACAAGCTCACGGCGGCCAGGGAAGCCGGTGCCGATCACCTGATCGACTATCGCAGCGAGGACCTTCGCAGCAAGGTACTCGAGCTGACCGGCGGTCGCGGCGCCGATGTGATCTACGATCCGGTCGGCGGCTCGGCCTTCGAGGCCTCGATGCGCTGCGTGGCGCCCGAAGGTCGTCTCATTCCGATGGGCTTTGCCAGCGGCACGGTCCCGCAGATCCCGGCCAACATCCTGCTGGTCAAGAACGTGACGGTGATCGGCTTCTATTACGGCTACTGGAACGGCTGGGGCGGCCCAGGGAGCAAGGGTGGCGTCCCCTCGCCCAAGGAAGCCGCCAGCCTCGCCAAGCGCCGCGCGATGGTGGCCGAGGCGCAGAAGGAACTGACGCGCTGGTTCACCGAAGGCAGGCTCAAGGCGACGGTCGCGGCAACCTACGACCTTGCAGATTGGGTGAAGGGCTTCCGCCTGATCGAGGAGCGTACCGTCGTCGGCAAGGCCGTCCTCGTTCCGTAACGCGGCCGCGCTTGTCGCGGGTTCGCGCCTTCCGGCATAGTCGCCTCGCATGCCGGTCCAATGGACGATTTCCCAGCCACATCGACTCGTGATCGCCGTCGCGAGCGATGAGCTGAGGCTCGAGGACGTCGAGGCCTATCTCGACGGCGTCACGATCGCCAACGCTCTAGCCTTGCGCAAGATCTTCGATACATCGAAGGCGACTGTGATGCTGACCGACGCGGACATGATGTCGATCGCCGCGCGCATCCGGGCCTACCTCAAGGTCGACACGCTGGGACCGCTCGCCATCGTCGCCGTCACCGACCGTGCCTATCAGCAGGCCAAGCTGTTCGAGGTGCTGGCCGAGGGCGACCGACCGGTGAAGATCTTCCGAGAGCTCCATGCCGCGCGGCAGTGGCTCGACCAGGTCTCGCCGCCGCCTTAGCCCAGCACCTTCGGAAAGGTCTCGCATTCCATGCGGTCGCCGGGCTTCAGGCCATGCCCCTCGATGGGCGGCGAGATCTGGCCGACGCGGCTCGCGTAGCGTGCGTCGTCGCCGCACCAGCGTGTCGCCCAGGCCCGTCGGCGGCGCGTCGTCGAGCGGTTGCCCGAGGCGCCGTGCAGGGTGAGCGCGTGGAAGGCGATGACATCGCCCGGTTCCATGTCCCAGGCCAGGAACTCGTGGGTGCCGCGGTCCGCGTCGAGGTCGGGCAGCGGCTCGAACCGGCTGTCCTGGACCTGCAGGTCGACGCCGCCCTGCCGGAAGAACTTGGGCTGGAACCAGCGGCCCCAGCGGTGCGAGCCCTTCACGTACTCCACGCAGGTCGCGCGATCGACCGGATCGAGCGGCAGCCACAGCGAGACGATCTGCTCGCCGTCGATCGGATAGTAGGGCTGGTCGTGATGCCAGGGCGTGCGCTCCTGCGTGCCCGGCTCCTTCACCAGCAGATGGTCGTGGTAGTAGACGACCCCCTCCGACCCCATCAGCCGCGCCACGATCTCCTTCGCCGGCGACTCGTAGACGAAGTCGCGCGCCGCGGAATGACGCTGCCAGAGCTGGAAGTCGACGAAGAAACGGCCGGGCGCACCTTCGGGCGTATTGATGCGAACCATCGGGCCGGGCGCGGCGATGTCGTCGTCGATCGCGCCGCGCAGACGCTCAATCCACTCCATCGAGAAGGCGCCGCGCAGGCAGACCGCGCCGTCGGCGCGATACTGGGCGATCTCCGTGTCGGTCGGCAGTGCCATCAGATCTCCCCGAAATCCCCGCCGCGGCCCTTGCCCGCCGCAAAGCGCGCCGCGCCCTTGCGCGATTCCGCCTGCAGCGCCGGCATGCCGTGCCGCGCCTCGTTCACCAGAGCGGCCGGCAAGTCGAGCGCCCACTGCTCGTACGACGAGCGCCGGTCGGATCTCATGCAGGTCTGCGGGAACCTGGCGAGCGTCTCGGCCATCGCCTTGGCCTCAGCAAGGGCCGTGCCGGCCGGCACCATGCGGTTGGCAAGCCCCCACTCCAGCGCCTCGCGCGCACCGACCTCGCGGCCGGTCAGGATCATGTCGAGGGCGCGGCTCTGGCCGATCAGGCGCGGCAGGCGCACCGTGCCGCCGTCGATCAGCGGCACGCCCCAGCGCCGGCAATAGACGCCGAAATAGGCGTCCT
>CAYRBQ010000543.1:0-3203 GCA_964422305.1 uncultured Reyranella sp.
TGGCCGTGGAGCAGCACCTCGACGTCGGCGCCGTGGAAGGAGAAGCCGTCCTGGTCGTAGCCGATGTCTCGCACGACATTGCGCGCGATCTCGGTCAAGGCCTCGCGGTTGACGACGGCGTGCTTGCCGAACTTCTTCATGAAGGGCGCCGAGGCGCGGCCTTCGCCGGCGATCACGATCTTGTTCGTGGTGACCAGCGTCTCGCAGCCGAGGCGGGTGTTGGAATGGCTGTCGTCGGCGATGCCGAGCTTGATGTCGTTGGCGATGAAGGCGTCGAGGATCGCGTCCGAGATCTGGTCGCTGACCTTGTCCGGATGGCCTTCGGAAACCGATTCGCTGGTGAAGATATAGTCCTTGAGCGCCACAGCACCCTCCACGGTTGTCACTGGACTCCCGGGCAGGGCGGATGGGCCGCCAACGTCCGGCTTAGCCTTTGTTTGCGCGGTGGCAAGTCGTCCAAATCCGTCCGCGTCGGCTCCGGTCTTCCAGGGAAAGGAAGGCGGAGCCGCGGCCGCTAAAAACTCCAAAAGACGGTGGAAATCAAGGGGTCCGCGACCCCGTACCCGTGGCTTTTCGGGGTCCGGCGACGAGCGACCCGTGGAGAACCCGTCAGCGGCCCTTACGGCCTCCGAGCACCTCGGCGTGGCTGGCGGCACCCACGGCCTTGACCATCTCGAAGATACGCTTGCGCACGCGGCTCTCGCGGATCTTGTAGTAGGCGCGTACCAACTCGAGCGTCTCACGCTTGATCAGCGGATCCTTTTCCTGCTCGAAGGGCGTGGCCGCCTCGCCGAAGCCTTTGCGGCCGCGGCCCGACATCGGCCGGCCGGCCAGCGCGTTCGAGGGCATCTCGTCGAAGAAGTAGGACACCGGCACGTCGAGCACTTTGGCGAACTCGAAAAGGCGGCTGGAGCCGATGCGGTTGGAGCCGCGCTCGTACTTCTGGATTTGCTGGAACGTCAGGCCGACCGCGGTCCCGAGCTTCTCCTGGCTCATGCCGAGGAGCGTACGCCGCTGGCGCATGCGCGCACCGACGTGCACATCAACGGGATGCGATCTTGCCATGGGTCCCCATCCTTCCCGGTTCACTTGCCGACATAAACGTCAAAACGGTCCAATTTGGTTCCGTCACGAACCCACGCAACGCGCTCGACCAGTCGAATGTGCAAAATTGCATATCTGAATGCGCGAGCTGCATATCACTTTAGCCACTACCACGCATAAAGCAAGCTGAACCTTGACCCATAAGGCTCTGAATTTCTAAGCATTTTCAGCCTTAGCGAAACGAACTACGAAGCCGAGCATGCCGGCGGCAATGGCCAGCAGGCCCAAGAACATCCAGTCGCCCCAACGCCCAAACGGCGTCGGCTCCCGGGCCGCCGGAAGCCGATGGTCGATGATCCCTTCCTGCTGCATGTCGAGCGCCGCAAGCACCCGGCCATAGGCATCGATCACAGCCGATACGCCCGTGTTCGCAGCGCGGATCATCGGCAGGCCCTCCTCCGCGGCACGCACCCGGGCACTGACGAGGTGCTGATAGGGACCGCTCGACAGGCCGAACCAAGCATCGTTGGTGACGTTCAGCAGCCAGCGCGGACGCGGGCCCGGCCCGGTGACGGCGGCAGGGAAGATCACCTCGTAGCAGATGACCGGCGAGAAGGACGGCAGGCGCGGCAGCTCAAGGGTGGTGCGGCCGGCGCCGACCTCGAACGAACCGCGACCGATGGCGCCAGAGACGGGGGCGAGCTGCTTGTGGAAGGGAATGTACTCGCCGAGCGGCACGAGATGGACCTTGTCGTAGTGCGCGACGATCTCGCCCGCGGGATCGATCACCAGCAGCGCGTTCCATACACCGTCTTCTCGGCGGCCGGTGCCGCGCGCCGCACCGGTCACAAGATAGCCACCAGGCGGGGCGGCCGAGCCGAGGATCGGCAGCGACGGCGTGCCGGGCTCGATGATGAAGGGCGGCGCCGTCTCGGGCCAGATCACCGCCGACAAATTGTCGAAGCCCGCGCGCCGGCTCATCGACACCAGCTTGTTCACGAGCTGGGCACGGTTCTCGGGACGCCACTTCTGGTCCTGGGGCGTGTTGGGCTGGACGATGCGCAGCATCGGTCCGTCGCCGGCACCCCTCCCCTGCTCGATCGGCGGCATGATCGATTGCCCGGCGAGGCCCGCCGCGCCGACCACGACCAGCGCCGCGATCGAGGCACGCCAGCCGGTGACGGGTGCGGCCAGCACGAGAAAGGTGACAAGGCCCAAGCCGAACACGCCGAACAGCGCGACGCTCTGCATCAGCGGCATGGCGAAGGCCCAGACGTGGCCCAGGGGATTCCACGGATAGCCCGTGAAGACGTGGCCACGCAGCCATTCCGCCATGGCCCAGGTGATCGCGAGCAGCAGCAGGCGGCTGTAGCGGCCACCCAAGCGAGGCCAGCGGAGCGCCGCCCATTTGGCCGCACCGGCGGCGAGGCCCGGAAAGAAGCCCAGGACGCCGGCCAGGCCGATCACGATCGGCGGCCCGAGCGGGCCGTATTCGGCCGGCGGCACGTAGAAGGCTTCGAGGATCCAGTAGGAGCCGACGGCGAAATGGCCGAGGCCCCAGGCCCAGCCGCGCAGCCACGCGCTCTTCGCTGAGGGGGCGCCGTCCCACAGCCAGACGAACACGACGATGCCGAGCACCCCGAGCGGCAGCCAGTAGAGCGGCGGCATGGCGAGAGCCGCCAAAGCACCCGACACGAAGGCGACGCCGGCGGCGCGCCAGCCTTTGAGCTTCAGCACGGTCCGGCGGGGATCAGGCTGCCGGCGCCGACGATTCCGTCGGCGGCCGGACACGCAGGCGCCGGATGCGCCTGGGATCGACGTCGAGGATCTCGAACTCGACGCCGGAAGGATGGCGGACGACCTCGCCACGCTCCGGGATGCGGCCGAGCAGCGAGAAGATCAGGCCGCCCACCGTGTCGATCTCGCGCCGCTCGTCGTCGGACAGCACGCGGCCGATCTCCTGTTCCAGGAGCTCGATCGGCGTGCGGCCGTTGACGTCGATCGTGCCGTCGACGCGGCGGGCCACCGTGGGCGTCTGCGCCACGTCGTGCTCGTCCTCGATCTCGCCCACGATCTCCTCGACGAGATCTTCGATGGTGAGCAGCCCGTCGGTGCCGCCGAACTCGTCGACGACCAGCGCCATGTGGGTGCGCGAGCGG
>CAYRBQ010000544.1:0-3202 GCA_964422305.1 uncultured Reyranella sp.
AGGGTCACCGTCGCGTCGACGTTGACGCCGCCCATCGCGCCGTCGCGGTCGATGTCGGTGTAGATGATGGCCGAGACGCCGGCATCCTCGAAGCGCAACGCCAGGTCGAGCGCCCGCACCGTGCTCTGCTTGGTCCAGCCGTCGACCGCCACGATGCCGTCGCGTGCGTCGATGCCGACGGCGATCCGGCCGGGCCACTGCTTGCAGGCAGCCTTCACCAGCCCCGGCTCCTTGACGGCGATGGTGCCCAGGATGACGCGCTGAACCCCCGCCTCGAACCACTGGGCGATGCTCTCGATGGTGCGGATGCCGCCGCCGAGCTGGGTCGGCACGGTGACTTCTTTGAGGATCGCCTCGACCGCCCCACGGTTGACCGGATGGCCCTCGACGGCGCCGTTCAGGTCTACCAGATGCAGCCACTCGCAGCCGGCATTGGCGAAGGCCTTGGCCTGCGCGGCCGGGCTGTCGTTGAACACTGTGGCGCGCGCCATGTCGCCGCGCAGCAGGCGCACGCACTTGCCGTCCTTGAGGTCGATGGCGGGGAACAGGATCATGGCGGCGGGGATTTAGCGCGGGCCGCTCCGCCTGTCATCCATTGCCGCCCGGGAGCAGTCGCGCGGCGTGAGCGTCGAGGAATTCCCGCGGCGACATGACGGGGACGCCACGGCGGGCTGATGACGGGAAGTCCCGCAAGTTGCCGGTCACCAGCGTAGCTTCACCGGCCGCGGCAGCCACCAGGAACTTCTCATCGTCGCGATCCGGTAGCGGCACAGGCCAGGCGCCGGCCTGGGTCTCAAGGCCGATGCCTTCGAGTGCACCGAGGATCACGCGGATCTCAGCGAGGATGAAACCGAAGCGGGGTCTGTGCAGCACGCGATCGTATTCGACGATGATCGGCCGGTTGAACACCGGCGTGATCAATCCTCTGAGGACGAGGCCCAGGATGCCGGCCGGAGGCCCGTCTTCAGCCAGCAGCGCCGACACGAGCACGTTCGTGTCGACGACGGCACGGATCAAGCCCGGCGCCTCTTGCGCTTGCGCACTCCGGCTTCGCGGCGCGCCGCATCGATCTCGGCATCGATCTCGCGCATGCCGATCCTGCTGCGTCCGGCTCCCGCCGACCGCTGCTGGATTTGCTTCAGCGCCTGCAATGCCTGGGCACGTCCGACCACGTCCAGCGTCTGGTCGAAGGTCTCGGCGTTGACCGGCAACAACACGGCGACGGGTCGGCCACTCGCCGTGAGCACCGCCTTGTTCTCCTTCGCCAAGGCCTCCCGTATCGCGCGCGGTCGAGTGCGGAAGTCGCGAATGGTGAACGTCTTCATGGTGCGAGGATAGCCGTTTCGGGTGACAATTGTCACCAATGCCCTCTCGCCCTTGGGCGGTGGAAAGCAGCAATCGGCATCGCCTTGGTCAGGCCTCGGGGCATACGTGATCTGGCGTGTCGACGGCCCCGCGCCACTCCCCGTTGTGGTGCGCCGGATTCGATCCACGTTTTCCAGCCAATCCACCGAAAAGCCTTTGAAACCGCGCTTGAAGGCTTGCGCGTCGAGGCAGAGAGTTCCCTCAACGAAGCGCGGTGGTCGCACCGCGCGGAGAGGGACCGGAAGGTTCCTCGCGGTGGCGAAAGCCGCTGAAGGGTTCCCGGAGTGCCCTGCGAACTCGTCCGACGGGACGATGCGCCCCCTTCGCGAGGGGAGCGCTGGCAGGAAGGAGCAGCCGGGGATTCGTTGCAGGAGGTCCATGCGCATGGACGGTCTGCACCCGGGGATGGTGATGGCGAGCGGGGATCTCGCAATCTCACTAGCCCGACATGGCCCTTCCAAGGGCTATGGCGGACCGCGCCCCGCGGAAGAGCGTGACGAGCGCTTTTCCAGGGACGTATGAAGCGGCGAAGTCGGGCGACCGGCTTCGCCGTTTTCTTTTTTGGCGATGTCGACGAACCGCGCGATCGTGGGCGTCGTGTCGTCGGTGCGCCAGGTGAGGCCGGTCTCGAGCACCGGCGTCTTGCCACCCAGCTCGAGGTAGGCCACACCGCTGCGCGCCAGGTTGCGCAGCGAAGCCGGCACCAGCGCGATGCCCATGCCGGCCGAGACCAGGCTGATGATGGTCTGCATCTGGATCGCCTCCTGCGCGATCCGCGCGCGACCGCCATGCCGGACATAGTAGCCGGTCACGAGATCGTGGAAGGCGGGCGCGCTCTGGCGCGGGAAGAGGATCAGCGGCGCGCCGACCACCGTTTCGGCGGCGAGGCGGTTCGCCGACAGAGCGAGCCGGCCTTCGGCGATCCAGCTTTCCGGGACGGCGGCGACCAGCGGCTCCGTGACCAGCGGCAGATACGAGAGTCCCTCGGGCAGCGAACTCTTGGGCGGCGGGATGACCAGTCCGACATGGACTTTGCCGGCGAGGAGCGCCGCGAGCTGCACGTCGCTCGTCGCCTCGGTCAGCGCGAGCTCGACGTCGGGGAACGTCGCGGTGAAGCGGCGCACCAGCGCGGGCAGGATGTTGTAGTCGGCGGTGCTCACGAAAGAGAGCTCGAGCCGGCCGATCGTGCCCTCGCGCAGCCGACGCGCGATGCCGGGCAGGGCATTCATTCCGTCGACCACGCCGCGCACATGGGCGAGCCACTGCTTGCCGAACGGGGTCAGGGCCACGCTGCGCCGCGTGCGGGCGAACAACGGCGCGCCCAACTCGCGCTCCAGCGCCATGATCGACTGGCTGAGCGGCGGCTGGGTCAGGCCGAGCTGCTCGGCCGCGCGGCCGAAATGCAGGGTTTCGGCGACGGCCACGAAGTGCTTGAGCTGGCGGGCGTTCATATTTGATACGTCACGTATATCAATAGAGGACTATTAATATATTTCTCAATCCTCCGACAGCGGCTTATCCGGATGGAAAGTCCAAGCCGACGCCGGAGCAAAGCCATGCCCACCTACCGTTCCCGCACCACCACCCACGGCCGCAACATGGCCGGCGCCCGCGGCCTGTGGCGTGCGACCGGCATGAAGGAGTCCGATTTCGGCAAGCCGATCATCGCCATCGCCAACTCCTTCACGCAGTTCGTGCCGGGCCACGTCCATCTCAAGGATCTCGGCCAGCTCGTGGCCGGCGAGATCGAGGGGGCGGGCGGCGTCGCCAGGGAGTTCAACACCATCGCCGTCGACGACGGCATCGCGATGGGCCACGACGGCATGCTCTATTCGCT
>CAYRBQ010000545.1:0-794 GCA_964422305.1 uncultured Reyranella sp.
CCCGACACGATTTCGCCGACGCGATCCTTGAACTCCTCGTACTGGCGCTTGCGCTCGCTCTCACGCATGCGCTGCGTGATGACCTGCTTGGCGGTCTGCGCGGCGACGCGGCCGAAGTCGATCGGCGGCAGCTCGTCGGTCAGGAAGTCGCCGACCTGCGCCTCGGGATTGCGGCGCTGGGCGTCGGCCACCGAGACCTGCGTGTTCTCGTTCTCGATCGCGTCGGCCACCTGCATGTAGCGTAGCAGCTTGATCTCGCCGGTCTTGCGGTCGATCTCGGCGCGGATGTCGTGCTCCAGCCCGTACTTGGCACGGCCGGCCTTCTGGATAGCCTGTTCCATCGCCTCGAGCACTTCCTCGCGCTCGATGCCCTTTTCGCGGGCGACCATGTCGGCCACCTGCAGCATCTCAAGACGCGGGATATCGGCAGTCGTCGCCATGTCTCTTCCCTCTTCCTTCAGTGAGTCCGACCGGCCCCTTCGGAGGCCAGGCGGTGTTCTTCGATCAGTCGGTCGGTCAGCTCGAGCTTGGCCTTCGAGACGGCGTCGAGCGGCACCGCCGCCTCCTTGCCGTCGTCGAGACGCAGGCGCACCACATTGCCTTCCAGCCCGAGCAGCGTGCCCTTGAAGCGGCGGCGGCCCTCGACCGGCAAGGTCGTCTCGAGGCGCGCGATGTGTCCGGCCCAGCGCGTATAGTCCTTGGCCCGGGTCAGCGGACGGTCGATGCCGGGCGAGCTCACCTCGAGCGTGTAGGCTTCCCTGATCGGGTCACGCCCGGCCTCTTCAAGCGCATCG
>CAYRBQ010000545.1:804-3202 GCA_964422305.1 uncultured Reyranella sp.
ATCGGAGATCGGATCCTCGACGTCGAGCACGGCCGACACGGCGCGGGAAACCACGGCGCATTGCTCGACATCCATCGGACCACCGTCGGCGGGCTCGATCATGATCTGCAAGGTGCCGCCGCGACTCATGGCGACGCGAACCAGCTCGAAGCCCATGCCGACGATGGTCGGGGCCACGATGTCTTCGATTCGACGCAGCAGGTCGGTCACGCGGGCGATGCTTCTCGACGATGAGGGTTGTTGGGATGGGGCCAAATGAAAAGAGCGGGCTGTTGGCCCACTCTTTTTGTTTGGTCCGTCCCGCGAACCCGATGAGGATGGCGCGGATATAGGCTTCTGCCCTCTAACTGGCAAGGAAATCCCGCCTTCCCCTATGGGGAGAGCCGATCACACTTCTATATATGGTGTCGTCTGCGCAGCCGCAGGAAGACCGGCTTGTGGCCGGCCAGCATTTTCTGCTCGTACCGTGTGCCGGGCCAGTCCTCGGGCCGGCCGCGCCAATCCGCCGGCCTCTCGGCCAGCCATTCGAAAGCCGGATGCAGGCAGGCATGCTCGACCATCCAGGGCAGGTAGCTCGGATCGTCTGTGGCGAGCCGCAGCTCGGCGCCGGGCTTCAGCAGCCGGGCCAGCACATCGAGGTTCGAGCGCTGCACGAAGCGGCGCTTGTGATGGCGGGTCTTGGGCCACGGGTCGGGGAACAGCACGAAGGCGCGGCCGAGCGACTGCGGCGGCAAGGCCTGCATCACGAAGCGTGCATCGTCGGTGAACAGGCGGACGTTCGTCACGCCGGTCCGCTCGATGTGCGCCAGACACTTTGCGACGCCGTTGATGTAGGGCTCGCAACCGATCAGGCCGACATCGGGATGATGCTCGGCCTGCCAGACCAGATGCTCACCCGCGCCGAAGCCGACCTCCAGCCAGACATCGCGCGCACCGCCGAACAGCGCCGCGAGGTCGATCATCTGCGGTTCGGGCGGCACCTCGACGAGAAGGCGCGGCAGCAGCGTATCGAGCAGCGCCTCCTGGCCCGCCCGCAGCTTCTTGCCGCGGCGGCGGCCGTAGAGCGTGCGCTCCTTCTTCTGCTCGGTCACATCACCCCGATCACATCACGACGTCGATCAGGTACGGACCCTTGGTCGACATCGCGTAGGTGAGCTGCTTGGTCAGCTCGTCGAGGTCGTGCGCCTTGGCGGATGCCACGCCCATGCCCTTGGCGAGATCGGTGAACTGCAGGGTCGGCCGGTCGAGCGTCAGCATGTCGATGGCGCGCGGACCGGGATTGGCGGCGCCGACATCGGCGAGCTGGCTGTAGAGGATCTTGTAGTTGCGGTTGGAGAAGATCATCACGCAGACATCGAGGTTCTCGCGCGCCATCGTCCACAGCGCCTGGATCGTGTACATCGACGAGCCATCGCCGATCATGCAGATGACCTTGCGGTCCGGGCAGGCGACCGCGGCGCCGACCGCGACGGGCGCGCCGAAGCCGATCGAGCCACCCATGTTGTTCAGCCAGTCGTGCGGCGGCGCGCCCGCGCTGAACGGGAAGAAGCCGCGGCCCGTCGTCACCGATTCGTCCACCACGATCGCGCCTTCCGGCATCGTGACGCCGAGTGCCTGGCCGAGGCCGTCGAGCGTGAACTTGCCCGTGGGCCGCTCCGGCCGCTTGGGCTGGGCGACGCCCTGCGGCTTCTCGTTCATCGCGTCGAGCTCCATCGCCAGAGCCTCAAGCGAGGCGATCGGATCGCCGTCCACCGGGCAGAGCGTGGAGATCTCGCAATCGTCGGGCGACAGGACCGACGGCTTGCCGGGATAGGCGAAGAAGGCATACGGCGCCTTGGCGCCGCACAGCACCATCTGCTTGGTGCCCTTGAGCTGCTCCAGCGCCGTCTCGACCACGAAGTGGAGGCGCAGCAGCGGGATACGGCCCGCGCCGCGCTCGATGCGCGCGGTGCCGCCGGCGCCCTGCACCTTGCAGCCGGTCTTGGCGGCGATCTTGCCCGCGAGCTCCAGTCCGCGTGCGCGCAGCGAGCGGCCGCCGATGAACAGCATCGAGTTCGGCTGCTTCAGCGCCTTGGCCGCGGCGACCACGACAGCCTTGTCGGGCTTGGGCGGCGCCGGCGTGGCGGGCGTCTCGGCGACGCCGTCGGCCTCGGTCCACGCCGTGTCGGCCGGCAGGATGAGCGTCGCGATCTGGCCGGGCGCCACGCGGGCCGCCTGGATCGCGGCCGCACCGTCGGTCGCCACGGTCTTGGCGGTCGGCGAGGTCTTCACCCAGTGGGAGAAGGGACGCGCAATGCCTTCGATGTCGGCAGTCAGCGGCGTGTCGTACTTGATGTGATAGAGCGCGTGCTCGCCCACGATGTTGACGATGCCCGAGCGTGCCTTCTTCGCGTTGTGC
>CAYRBQ010000546.1:0-3202 GCA_964422305.1 uncultured Reyranella sp.
TCGAGCAGATGTCGCCCGACCTGGCCGTTGGCATGGCTCACCGGCTCGACGCAGAAGTACGAGCGGCCGTCGGGAATGTAGATCACCAGATGGCGGAACGCCTCCGTGGCGGAAAGCGTCAGGCGCATGGCCCGGCCGGGCCATCTGATGACGGCCTTTCCGTCCCAGCCGTCGAAGCAATGATCGACGTCCAGCCCGTCGACCTTGCGTGAACGGGAGAAATCCCACCGCGGCGGAACCGGCACATGTTCGAGCGGCAGGACCTCGGGATCGGTGCGCCAGACGCCAGACACGCGGCACTGCAGCCCGGTATCGTCGTCCCGCGTGAAGAAAGGGTGCAGGCCGAGACCCGCGGGCACGCGGCGGCCCTCGAGGTTCTCGACCGACATGCCGACCGCGAGCCGGTCGGAGTCGAGGCGGTAGCGCTGCCGGGCGCGGTAGCGGAACGGCCAACCCTCAAGGCCATCGTGCTCGTAGACGAGCTCGGCCTCCCGGACGTCGGCATGCGCGACGCTCCAGGCGTGCGACCAGCCGTCACCGTGCATGGGATGGCGGACGCCGGGCCAGTTCGGCGACAGGTGAAACTCCTGACTCTCGAATGCGAGACGGCCGTCCGCGATGCGGTTGGAGTACGGCACCAGCGGATAGCAGGCGGTGTCGCGGCCGGTGCCCGATGCCAAAGCCTCTGCCGTCGCGGGCCGCAGCACATCGCCTGCGCCCTCGACTGCGAAGCGGGCGATCGATCCGCCGGCCTGCGGTGCCAGATCGACCGCGAGCCGGCCCGCGCGCAGCGACAAAAGCGTCACGCAATCCTCCGTCGCCCGTGTAAACTCCCGCGTCTTCACATACGCGAGGAAACGAAACCGATGTCGACGAACATGCTGAAGAAGCGGCTGCAGGCGGGCAAGGCCTGCGTCAATGGCTGGCTCGCCATTCCCGACGGCTTCTCGGCCGAGACCATGGCGCAGTGCGGCTGGGACAGCGTCACCGTCGACATGCAGCACGGCGTGCAGGACTACCATTCGATGGTCCGCTGCTTCCAGGCGATGGACAAGCACCCGATCACGCCGCTGGTGCGCGTGCCGTGGAACGAGCCCGGCATCGTCGGCAAGGTGCTGGACGGCGGCGCCTGGGGCGTGATCTGCCCGATGGTGAACAACGTCGCCGAGGCCAAGGCGCTGGTCTCGTATTGCCTGTATCCGCCGAAGGGCAAGCGCTCGAACGGCCCGATCCGCGCCGGCGCCTACGGCGAGGCGACGCCCTACCAGGCGACGGCCAACGACGAGGTCCTCGTCATCCCGATGATCGAGACGCAGGAGGCGATCGACAACATCGATGCCATCCTCGACGTGCCGGGCGTCAGCGGCATCTATGTCGGCCCGTCCGACCTCGGCCTGTCGCTCGGCCTGAAGCCGATGCTCGACCGTGAGGAGCCGCAGATCCTCGCGATCTACGACAAGCTGCTGGCCGCCACCAAGAAGCGCGGCCTGTTCGCCGGCCTGCACAACGGCACGGCCTCCTATGCCGCCAAGATGATCGGCAAGGGCTTCCGCCTGGTAACCATCGCCAACGACTCGGGCCTGATGGCGCAGGCCGCGCGCGCCGCCGTGAACCAGACCCGCAAGGAAGCCGGCGAGGTTGCGGCCAAGTAGCGGCCAAGCAGGCGTGCGCTTCGCCAACGCCACGCTGCCCGACGGCAGCAAGGTCGACATCGAGGTCGAGGGAGGGCGGATCGCCGCCCTCCTCCCGACTTCAACGACCGGCATTGGCGCCGACACAGTGGACCTCGGCGGCGCCTTCACGATGCCGCCGCTGGTCGACGGCCATATCCATCTCGACAAGACGCTGCTCGGCCTGCCCTGGGTGCCCAACCAGGCGAAGGGCAATCGCGTCGCCGACCGCATCGAGGCCGAGCGCAAGGTCCGCGCGGCCCGCACCGTGCCGGAGGCCGAGACGGGCGCGAACCTCGTGCGCCAGGTCGTGGCGACCGGCACGCTCCACATGCGCAGCCATGTCGACGTCGACAACCAGCTCGGCCTGCGCAACCTCCACGAGATCCTGAAGGTCCGCGAACGCTTCCGCGACCTCGTCACCATCGAGATCGTGGCCTTCCCGCAAAGCGGCATCCTGAAATCGCCGGGCACAGCCGCATTGCTCGACGAGGCCGTGGCGCAGGGCGCCGACCTGGTGGGCGGGCTCGATCCAGTCGGCATTGACGGCGATCTCGCGGGCCATCTCGACCCCGTGTTCGCGGTCGCGGAGAAGCGCGGTGCCGGCATCGACATCCACCTGCACGACGGCGGCGACGGCGGCCTCGCCCAGATCCTGGACATCGCCCGGCGCACCGAAGCGGCCGGCCTGCAGGGCAAGGTCGCGGTAAGCCATGCCTTCGCGCTGGGCTCCGTCACGGCCGACACTGCCGCCCGCGCGGCCGATGTGCTGGCCAAAGCGGGCGTGGCGATCATGAGTCACGGGCCGGGCGGCGCCACCATCCCGCCCCTCAAGTTGCTCAAGGAGCATGGCGTCGAGGTATTCGGCGGCTCCGACAATGTCCGCGATGCCTGGTCGCCGTTCGGCAACGGCGACATGCTGGAACGCGCCATGCTGATCGGCTACCGCGCCAACTTCCGCCATGACGAGGAGCTGGCGCTTGCCTTCGAAATGGTGACGGCGGCGGCGGCCCGCGTGCTCGGCCTGAAGGATTACGGCCTCAAGGCGGGAGGCCCGGCCGACTTCGTGGCAGTCGAGGCCGGCAGCCTCGCCGAGGCCGTGGCGACCCGGCCGCGGCGCAAGCTGGTCGTGAAGGCCGGCCGGATAGTCGCCCGGGACGGCTCGCTGGTTGTCTAGGTAACGATCTCGCCTCGGAAGGCCCAGCGGGTCATCCGCTTCTCGATCAGGGCGCAGACCGCATACATCGCCACGCCCATTATGGCGATGGCGAACAGGCCGGCGAAGGTGGTCGGCGCGTCGTTGCGCGCGCCGGCCGACAGCATCAGGAAGCCGATGCCGTTGTTGCCGCCGACCGTTTCGGAGATCACCGAGCCGATGAAGGCGAGCGTTATCGCGACCTTGAGGCTGGCGAACAGGTAGGGCATGGCGCGCGGGATGCCGACCTTGGTCAGGATCTCGAGCCGGCTGGCGCCCAGGCTGCGCAGCACGTCGCGCATCTCGGGCTCGATGGTGGCGAGGCCGGTGGCGACGT
>CAYRBQ010000547.1:0-3201 GCA_964422305.1 uncultured Reyranella sp.
CGAAATCCCAACGCCCGCCGGCGGCCTCCCAAGCCGCTCATCGAAGCCCCCTTCCCACACACCCCAAGGCTTCGATAACCCCACACCCAGGCGGGCTCCTAAGGAAGGCCGGTCGTTCCCCAAGCGACCGGCCTTTCGTATTTCCGGACCCCGCCGGATCTTCCACAGGCCGCGCCGTCTCCTGGGTTGACCCCTGCAAAAATTTGATGAAAAGCCGTGGATAGAGCGGTGGGCAACCAAAATAATTGCAGGGAATATGCAGACTCAGATCACCCAAAAGCGTCTATCTGGGACGAAAAACTCCGCGAAAATCAGGCCTTGGGCCCGTCGAGATATGCATTTTTGCAAGTTACGCCCGGATCGACCCGTGTTAAAGTCGAACCATTAAAGCAATTCTTATTCTATTGGTTTCCCTATGAAAATTATCGGATTCCCGGTCGATGTCTCGCGGTCCCAGGACGGTCGTATCGTGCGCGGCCTCAGGACCCGTCAGTCCCTGATCCAGGCGACCCTGGACCTCATCCAGGCCGGCGACGTCGAGCCCACCTCCGCCGCCATCGCCACCATCGCCGGCGTCTCGAGCCGGGCGCTGTTCCAGCACTTCACCAGCCTCGCCGACCTCTACGCCGCCGCCTTCGACCTCGCGGTCAGCCGCGCCTTCGATCGCAACGGGCCGGTCGACTGTGCGGCACCGCTCAGCAACCGTATCGAGCTCCTTGTCTCCGACCGCGCGCAGCTCTTCGAGGAATGGCTGCCGGTGTGGCACTTCGCCGAGCGCGTGCGGAGCGTAGCGCCGGCTGTCGGCCTCGGCGTCGCCCACCTGCGCCGGCTGCTGCGCGAGCGCCTCGCGGTGTGGTTCGCCACCGAGCTCGGCAACCTCGACCCGGAGGCGCGCGATCTCGTGCTCGATTCGCTCGATCTCGCCTTCGGTCTCGACAGTTGGATGAACATGCGCGAGCAGCTTCGGCTCTCGCCGATGCATGCCTCGCGGACGTGGCGCTTCACCGCCGAGGCGATCGTGCTCCAGGCTCTTACGGTACCCAACCAGCCCGTGGCGGTGGCCTGACGGCCACCGGGACGAAGCCCCTTCCCGCACACCCCAAGGCTTCGTCTCTCACCCTCCCACACCCAGTCACGGGCCCAACAGAAGGCCGGTCGTTCCCCAAGCGACCGGCCTTTCTCTTTGCGCAAAACAAGAAGGGCGACGGATGCCGTCGCCCTTGATGCCGTCGAGAGGGAGATCCCGAGACTAGTTGGCCTTGGCGCGGAACTTGTCGTGGCAGGCGCCGCAGGTCTTGCCGGTGTCGGCGAAGGCCGCCGCCAGCGCCTCGACATTGCCCGAACCGGCAGCGACGGCGAGCTTGTCGTAGGCCGCGTCGGACGCCTTGCTGGCGGCCTGGAAGCCCGCCATGTCGGTCCAGATCGCGGGCAGGGCCTTGGTGTCGCCCTTGTCGGAGCCGGCCGGGAACATCTTCACGAACGCCGCTTCCAGGGTCTTGAGCTTGGCCGCCTGCTCGACCGCCCCGGCCGTCGGGCCCTTGGCGTCGACGATGCCCTTGATCGCGCGCATCGCCGCGCCCGCCTGCTTGCGATTGTCCTGACGCGCCTTGATGACGTCGGCCTGCGCCAACGCCACCGTCGCGCCGCCCACCATTGCACCGGCCGCCAGTGCGCCGACCAGTGCCACAACCAGAGTCTTCCTCATGAGGCCATCCCCTAATGAATTCGCATCGCCGGCCGACGTTTTCACCTGACCGGCAGCGCATTTGTTGCAGAGGTCGGGCTGGAAGCGAACAGGCCATGTGCGGAATGCCCGTTCACGACTGCGTGTGGTAGGCCTTGCCTCGACGCGCACGGGCCTGATTATGCTAGGCGTTCGCAGGGGGAGATCGTCCGGGATGGCTGGCAAGAACGACAAGATCCTCGTCTGGGACGTTCCCGTCCGGCTATTCCACTGGGCTCTCGTGATCCTGCTCTGTGTCTCGTACTTCAGCGGCCGCGCCGGCGGCGACTGGATGAAGCTGCACTTCTGGTCGGGCTACGGGATCCTGACGCTCCTCTTCTTCCGCATCGCCTGGGGCTTCGTCGGCAGCACGACCGCGCGCTTCTCGAACTTCGTCAAGGGACCGAAGGCCGCGCTCGCCCATGTCGGTCATCTGTTCAGCAAGGCGGGTCCGCACGACGCCGGCCACAACCCGCTGGGCGGTGCGATGGTCGTGGTGCTGATCGTCGCCGTGCTGGCGCAGGCGGTCACCGGCCTGTTCTCGGCCGACACCGACATGGGCACCGTGAACGGTCCGCTGGCGCTGAAGGTCGCCGACGCCTGGGTCGACCGCGCCTCGGCCTTTCACAACTCCTGGATCAAGGTCCTGATCTGGCTGGCGGCGCTGCATGTCTTCGCCGTCCTGCTCTACCTCGTGTGGAAGCGGCACAACCTGATCGGCGCGATGCTCACGGGCCGCAAGCCGGTCCATCAGGTCGTCGAGCCCGGTGCTCCGGCGCCGCGGCTCACCTTCGCCTCGGCGCGCCTCGCCGCCTCGCTGCTCATCGCGTCGGCGGCCATCGTCTACTTCATCGTGCGCGCGGGCGGCTGACCTGCGCCCGCGGCCTTGCTGGCCCATACCCGCCCCTCTAGGGTGGCTGAAACCACTGTGAAACTTGGATTTTGCACCATGAAATTTACCGGGACCGACTCCTACGTTGCCAGCGACGACCTGCGCGTTGCCGTGAACGCGTCCATCGCGCTGCAGCGTCCGCTGCTCATCAAGGGTGAGCCGGGCACCGGCAAGACCGTCCTCGCGCATGAGGTCGCCAAGGCCCTGAACGCGCCGATCATCGAGTGGCACATCAAGTCGACCACCAAGGCGCAGCAGGGCCTCTACGAATACGACGCCGTCTCGCGACTGCGCGACAGCCAGCTCGGCGACGAGCGCGTCAAGGACATCTCGAACTACATCAAGCGCGGCAAGCTGTGGGATGCCTTTACCTCGGGCGAGCGGCCGATCCTGCTGATCGACGAGATCGACAAGGCCGACATCGAGTTCCCCAACGACCTGCTGCTCGAGCTCGATCGCATGCAGTTCTTCGTCTACGAGACGCAGCAGACGATCAAGGCCGAGCAGCGCCCGATCGTGATGATCACCTCGAACAACGAGAAGGAGCTGCCCGACGCCTTCCTGCGCCGCTGCTTCTTCCACTACA
>CAYRBQ010000548.1:0-3195 GCA_964422305.1 uncultured Reyranella sp.
GCGAGCGTCTGGCCGGTCGCCGTCGTGTCGCCCGCACGCAGCGCGTTCCTGTGACGGAACTCCAGGCGGTCGATGCCGAGCCTGTCGGCCAGCTCGTCCATCATCGCCTCATGCGCGATGGCGGCCTGCGGCACGCCGAAGCCGCGGAAGGCGCCGGCCGGCGGGCCGTTGGTGAAGAAGGCCTCGCCCCAGGTGCGGACGTTGGGCACGGCATAGGGGCCCATCGCATGCACGGGCACGCGGTTGGCCACCGTCGGTCCCCAAGAGGCATAGGCGCCGGTGTCGAAGGTGGCGCGCACGTCGCAGGCCACCAGCTTGCCCTCGGCATCGCAGCCGAACTTCGCCGCCACGCGCGCAGGGTGCCGCTTGGTCGAGGCCGCCATGCTCTCCGGCCGCGTATAGACGCAGGCGACCGGCCGGCCGAGCTTCCAGGCGGCGATGCCGATCAGCGGCTGCACGGAGAGGTCGAGCTTGCCGCCGAACCCACCGCCGCAGGCGCTCGGCACGATGCGCACCGCCTCTGGCTTCAGCCGCATCACGTTCGCGACCTCGTCGCGGTCCATGTAGGGCGTCTGGGTCGTGACGTGGATCTCGATGCGGTCGCCGACTCGCTCCGCCCAGCCGGCCTCGGGCTCGATATAGGCGTGCTCGACGAAGGCCGTCTCGAACGTGCCCTCCGCGACGGCCGCGCACCCGGCGAAAGCACCGGCCGCGTCGCCGCGCTTCACGCCACCTTCCAGCAGCAGGTTCCGGGGCCTGTCCGCCTGGACCAGCGGCGCATCGGCCGCGGTCGCGGCATCGACGCCGAACAGCGGCGCCTCTGGGGTCCAGGCGATCGGCACTTCGTCGTCGCGGATCGCCATGACGGCTGCACGCTCGCCGACCAGTGCCACCACGGCCTCGCCGCGATAGCGCACCAGGCCATCGGCCAGCACCGGCTGGTCCTTGATATCGGGATAGATGCCAAACCCGTTGAACGGCACGTCGGCGGCGGTCAGCACCGCAACCAGCCGCTTGCGCAGCGGGCCGAGATCGCCCAGCGCGAAGGTCGCGCGGGGATGCGGCGAGCGCACGATGCGTATCCAGAGCGCATCCTTGGGGATCGCATCGGCGCCGAAAGCGTCGCGGCCCGTAACCTTGGCCTCGCCGTCCACCCGGATGATCCGCGAGCCGACGGCGTTGCCTGCGGCCGGTTCGTCCGGCGGCGCCACGACGTCCATCACCGCGTCGACGATCTTGCCGTAGCCCGTGCAGCGGCAGAGCACGCCGCCCAGGAAATCCTCGACCTCGGCGCGGCTGGGTTTGGCCGTCCTCCGCACCAGCTCCTCGGCCGCCATCAGCATGCCGGGCGTGCAGATGCCGCACTGGGCCGCGCCATGCGCCAGGAATGCCTGCTGCAGGCGGCTCAGCGTGCCGTTGGCGCGCCCCTCGACCGTTTCGACACGGCGGCCGTCCATCTGGCCCATCGCCACCAGGCACGCGCAGACCTGCCGTCCGTCGAGCAGCACGGTGCAGGCGCCGCAGTCGCCGGCGTCGCAGCCGACCTTTGTCCCGGGCAGGCCGAGATCGTCGCGCAGCGCCGCCGCCAGCCGCGTCACCGGCGCGCCGTCCCAGTTCGCCGCTTCACCGTTCAGGGTGAAGGCCACCTTCATGGCGCGAAGCCTTGCAGGAGTCGGCGCAACAGGACGAGGACCGCCTCCTGCCGATAGACGGCGCTGCCGCGCACGTCATCGATCGGCGCCAGCGGCGCGAGATGTGCGGGCTCGACCCGGTCGCCCAGCGTCGCATCGACTGGCGCACCGGCCAGTGCCCGTTCGAGATCGAACAGCCGTCGCGCCACCGGCGAACACGAACCCACCGCGATCCTTGCGGCAGCGACCTTGCCGTCGGCGATCTCGAGCACGGCGGAGGCCATGGCGATGGAGATGACGAGATAGCGGCGCGCGCCGAGCTTCAGGAACGCGCTCCTCGTCTCCCGGCGCGGGCGCGGCACATGCAGCGCGACCACCAGCTCGCCCGCCTGTAGCGCCGTCTGCCGCACACCGGTGATGAAATCCTGCAGCGGCACGCGACGCCTGCCCGCGCGGCTCGCCACCTCGACCTCGGCGTCCAGCGCCAGCAGCGCCGGCACGCCGTCGGCCGCCGGCGAGGCGTTGCAGATGTTGCCCGCGAGCGTGCCGGCGTTCTGGATCTGGCGGCCGCCGACCTCGCAAGCCGCCTGCCTCAGCCCGTCGAACAGGGCGGGCAGATCGGCCTCCACCAGCTCGCTCCAGGTCGTCAGGGCGCCCAGCCGCCAGCCCTCGGGACCGGCCGAAATGCCCCGTAAATCGGGGATTCCCGCGATATCCAGCACGTCCTCGGTGACGGTGCGTCCGACGCGCGCAGGGTAGAAATCGGTGCCACCGGCCAGCACCGTGAAAGGTCGGGTCAGTGCCTGGAGAGCCTCTTCAAGGCCTCGGGGTCGGAAGTAGTCGCCCATATCGTTCGTGTACGCACGATGCCACAGCACTCATGCGAGTCAAACGAATGAGTCGATGTCAGACGATCTTGGAGAGCAGATCGAGGAGCTGCTTCTGTTCCTGGGCGGATAGCGGCTTCAGCGTCTCGCGCGAGACCGCCGGACCGTTCAGCAGCAACTTGCTCGTCAGCCGCTGCCCGTCGGTCGTGAGGCTGAGCAGCGTGCGGCGTGCGTCGCCGGGATCGGGCCGCGAGTCGACGAGGCCACGCTCGCGCAGCCGGCGCACGACGCCCTGCATCGTCGCCTTGTCCATGCCGACGAGGCGGCCGAGCAGGTTCTGCGACAGCTCATTGTACTCGTTCAACTTCACCATGCTCGAGTACTGGGTCGGCGTGATGTTGGGGTCGCCGATGCTGGTCTGGAAGATGGCACTCGCGCGCTGGTGCGCGCGACGCAGCAGATAGCCGACTTGATCTTCGATGCGGTAGGGCCTGGATGCCGTGCTCGATGCCGACTTCGGCTCGTGCTGCTTCTTTGCAACGTTGCTTCGCATCGCCCCCCCGGCCTGCTGCTCCTTGGCTACACCGACACGGCGCGTCGCACAACGGTCACATAACACCCCTCGTTGAAGGTGAATGAGCGAACCTCTTGACTCGTTCACCTCGGCGCGGCAGCGCGCATGTCTCAGTTCCCTGCAACCCGCCGCGCGCGACCGAGGTGAACGGATCGGAGATCGA
>CAYRBQ010000549.1:0-3195 GCA_964422305.1 uncultured Reyranella sp.
ACGATGGCCGCCGCCCCCAGCGTGTGGGCGCACTGGCGGGCGGCGGCGCTGATCGCATCGGCGGTCGTGGCCTCCGGCTCGTGTCGGCTCGCGTCCATCAGGCGGCGGTAGAGCGGATCCTTCTCCACGCTCTTCAGGATGCGATCCATGATCGTGACCGCCTCGACCGGGTAGTCACCCGAGGCCGATTCCGCCGACAGCATCACCGCGTCGGTGCCGTCGTAGACCGCGGTTGCGACGTCGGACGCCTCGGCGCGCGTCGGCGTCGGCGAGTGGACCATCGAGTCGAGCATCTGGGTCGCCACGATCGCGGGCTTCCCGGCGACGCGAGCGGCGGCGAGGATGCGCTTCTGAAGCGGCGGCACCGCCTCCGGCGGCATCTCCACGCCGAGGTCGCCGCGCGCCACCATGATGCCGTCGCTCTGCTCGATGATCTCGTCGAGATGCTCGATCGCCTGCGGCTTCTCGAGCTTGGCCATCACCGCGGCGCGGCCGCCGACCAGCTTCCTGAGCTCGGCGATGTCGTTGGCGTGCTGCACGAAGGAAAGCGCCACCCAGTCGACACCGAGCGACAGGCCAAACGTCAGGTCCTTGTGGTCCTTCGGCGTCATCGGCGACATCGGCAGGACGAGGTTGGGCAGGTTGACGCCCTTGCGGTCGCTGATGGGGCCCGCGACCTCGACCTCGGCGTCGATCGTGTCCTCAGTGTGCGCGACGATGCGCAGGCGGACCTTGCCGTCGTCGATCAGCAGCACGCCGCCGGGCTTGGCCGCCTTGAAGATCTCGGGATGGAGCAGCGGAATGCGTTTGGCGGTCCCGGCCGCCTTGTCCATGTCGAAGCGCAGCTTCTGCCCCTTCTTCAGCTCCAGCGGGCCCTTGGCGAAAGTGCCGAGACGGAGCTTGGGACCCTGCAGGTCCATCAGGATGGCGATCGGATGCTTGTACCTCTTCTCCAACGCACGGAGCTGCTCGACCCGCTGGCGATGATCCTCGGGCTGGCCGTGGCTGAAGTTCAGTCGAAAGACGTCGGCGCCGGCCTCGAACAGCGCCCGCAGCCGCTCCGGGCTCGACGAGGCCGGACCGAGGGTGGCGACGATCTTGGTGAAGCGGTCGCGATGCATGCCGACAGTCTACTTCTTCGGCGACGACACTTTGAAGTCGCCCGCCTGCTCGTAGACCTTGACGACGGCGGCGTCATCCAGCTTGCCGAAGCCCGCACCGGCCGCGGCGATGAAGAGCTGGTGTGCGGCGGCGGCGAGCGGCAGTGGCAGACGAAGCTCGTGGCCGGTGTCGAGGACCAGGCCCAGATCCTTGACGAATATCTCGACGGCGGAAAGCGGCGTGTAGTCGTCGTCGAGCATGTGCGGCACCCGGTTGCCGAACATCCAGGAGTTGCCGGCGCTGGCCGAGATCACGTCATAGACCGCGCGCGTGTCGGCGCCGGCTTTGGCGGCGAGCGCCATGGCTTCGGCTGCGGTAGCGATGTGAACGCCGGCCAGGAGCTGGTTCACGGTCTTCACCAGCGAGCCGATGCCCGCCTTGTCGCCCAAGCGAAAGACCTTGGCTGAGGTCGCCGACAGGATCGATTCGGCGGCGGCGAAGGCCTTGGCGTTGCCCGACGACATGAAGGTGAGCTCGCCTGATTCTGCACGTGCGCGTCCGCCCGACATCGGCGCGTCGAGCAGCTCGTGACCACCGGCCTTGAGGCGCTCGTCGAGCTTGCGGACGAAGGCGGCGGGGCAGGTGGCGCACTGCATCACCAGCCCGCCCTTGCGTAGCGACGCAACTGCACCGCCCTCGCCGTAGAGGACCGTCTCGACCTGCTGCGCGTTGACCACGGCCACGACCACGACATCGGCCACCTTGGCCGCCTCGGCCGGTGTCGCGGCCGTGCTGCCGCCCGCTTTGGCGAAGGCGTCGCGTGCCGGCGCACTCGGATCGACACCGATCACCTTGTGGCCGTGCTTCAGCAGGTTCTTCGCCATGCCGAGGCCCATCGAGCCCAGGCCCACGAAGGCGACGACGGGGGTGTTCTTATCGGTCATGGATCAGGCCTTGATGCCGTACTTGGCCGCCCAGCCAAGCCCGGCGGCGGTCGTGGTCCTGGGCTTGTACTCGAGGCCCACGTAGCCCTCGTAGCCCAGCCGATCGAGCACATCGAGCAGGTAGAGGTGGTTCGCCTCGCCGAGGTCGGGCTCGTTTCGGTCTGGATTGCCCGCGATCTGCACGTGCGCGGTCAGCGGGAACAGCCGCTCCATGCGCTTCTGCAGGTCACCCTCGGTCACCTGCATATGATAGAGGTCGAGCTGGAGCTTGAGATGCGGCGCGCCGACCTCGTCGATGATCGCCTTCACCTGGTCCGTGGTGTTGGTGAAGTAGCCCGGAATGTCGCGGTGGTTGATCGGCTCCAGCACGATGGTGAGCCCGAGCTTGGCCGTGCGGTCGCAGACCTTCTTCAGGTTCGACACGAAGGTGCGATGCATCGTCTTCACGTCGGCGCCCGGCGCGATCATGCCCGACATGACATGCAGCGTGCGGCACTCCAGCGCCTTGGCATAGTCGGCGACGCTCCAGCGCTCCAGGTGATGCTGCTCCAGCAGCGCCTCGAAGCGGCGGAACAACCCGCTTTCGGCGGTGCCGCTGCTGCCGCTCTCGACCGTGAGCGCGCGGGCGACGAGCCCGATCATGGCCGACGAGAGCGCGCGGAGCACATGCGCACGGCCGAACTCGCGCGCGGCGTGCTCGGCGAAGATCTGCTTCATCATGGCGCGGATCTGCGGCGTGCCGCGCACCACGGCCGACCGCGACAGCGCACCGCGCAGGCCCTCGGCGGCGAGCAGCGCTTCATCGAGAATCTCCGCGGCGATGGTCAACACCCACCCTTGCGTGTCCGGCACGAAACGGAACCCGTGGACGTGGCCGACCGGCACATTGACGATCTGCATCGACCTCAGCGGCACCACGCGCCCGTCGAGGGTCGCCTCGCCGCCACCGCGCTCAATCAGCAGCACCTGGTGCAGCCGGGCATGGCGGTGCACGGCCAGCGTCCAGTCGTGCAGCACCGAACGCGAGGCGATCGTCTCGCAATGCACGACATCGGGCAGATCGCCGGACTCGCCGAAAAGATTGTAGACCCGGATCGCCGGGGCGGGGGCCGCGCTTCTCATGTTCGAATAGTACAAGACAAAGCCGAAA
>CAYRBQ010000550.1:0-3191 GCA_964422305.1 uncultured Reyranella sp.
CGCGGAGTAAGAGACGAGATATAGTCAACCTGTGCACTCGCACAGGATGTATCGTGGTCAATTCCCGCCTCTACTCGATGGCATTCCGCATCGGACGGAGGCGACACATGATACAGCTGATAACGTTCGATCAATACGGCGAATTCTTGGACCAGCTTGCCGACATGCACCGGCTGCGCTACCGCGTGTTCAAGAAACGGCTCGACTGGGACGTCCAGGCCAGCGGCGACATGGAAGTCGACGAGTTCGACGCGCTGGGTCCCTGCTACCTGTTGCAGCGGAGCGCCGACGGCACTGTCACCGGTTGCGTCCGCTTGCTGCCGACCACCGGTCCCACCATGCTGCGCGACACGTTCGCCGCGCTGCTGGACGGCGGCGCAGCACCCGCCAGCCCGCTCATCTGGGAAAGCAGCCGATTCGGCGTCGATCCCGATCATGCGGGCCCGCTGGCGAGCCAGGGGATCGCCAAGGCGACCTACGAGCTGTTCGCCGGCATGATCGAGTTCGGCCTGTCACGAGGTTTGACAGATATCGTCACCGTCACCGACGTGCGCATGGAGCGCATCCTGCGCCGCGCCTCGTGGCCGTTGCGCCGGCTGGGCCAGCCCAAGGCGTTCGGCCGCTCGCTCGCCGTGGCGGGCTACCTGGCCGTCTCGGCCGACAGTCTCGGCCGGGTCCGCGCCGCAGGTGATCTCAAGGGGCCCGCGCTCTGGACTCCGGTGGTCCCGCTGGCGGCGTAGCACCCGGTATCCAGTCATACGCCCAGTGCCCCGCCGCCGGCCGAAGAGGCCGACGGCGGCGGGCGAGCGTCACGAAGTCGCTCCACGGAGCTCATCCGATGACCATCGGGCCGGGGCCTCTCCGCACCGTCATCGCGGCGGCCGAGCACGGAAGCTTCAGGCGAGCGGCGGCCGCCCTTGAAGTCAAGCAATCGACGCTCAGCCGCCGGGTCCGCCGGCTCGAAGAGTACTTCGGCGTCAAGCTGTTCGAACGCTCCAGCGGCGGCGTGCACGTCACGGCGGCCGGTGGCGATGTCGTGCGCACGGCCCGGCGCCTGCTCGGGCAGATGGATCGCATGGTCTCCATCGCGCGCTTAGCCGGCCGCGGCAAAGCCGGGAACATCACGATCGGCATTTGCACGTCGCTGTCGGCCAGCAAGCTGCGCTTGATCCTTGCGGGCTACATCCAGGCGTCTCCGCACATCGAGATCAACATCGTCGAGCGTTCTCGTGCCCGGCTGTTCGACGGGCTTCGAGCCGGAGACGTCGACATCGTCATCATCGTGGGCGAAGCCAGGGACCATGGCGGACCGTCGATGCTGCTTTGGTCCGAAAGGATCATCGCTGCGCTACCCGCTGGGCATCGTTTGACAAGCAGCGACATGATTTATTGGACCGACCTCAAAGGCGAGGTCTTCTTGCTGAGCCGGCGAGATCCGGGACCGGATCTGCACAACATCATCGTGCAGAAGCTATCGGCACCGGGCGACGCGCCCGACGTCGTGGGCTGGGACGTCAGCAGCGAAAGCATCCTGGCCATGCTAGAGGCCGGCGACAGGATCAGCATCCATTGCGAGTCGTGGATGGGATTAGCTTATCCCGGCGTCGTCTATCGCGAGGTGCGTGACGCGTCTGGTCCCAGCTACATCCCTTTCACCGCGTGCTGGGATGACGCCAACAACAACCCCGCGCTGGCGCGCTTCATCGACCTGCTGCGGAAGCATCACTACCCGACCTTGGTCACTTAGCTTCTCGGCCCGGGCCGGCCGAACCAGCACCGCCAGCGGCTTTGCGTGCCTTGGCAAAGGCCCGATCCGTCGCCATGAAGCGTCCCAGCATGGGCGCCACGAGCTTTGCCGGATCGATCGCCTGTCCGGTTTCGCGACCAAGCACCTCGGCATAAGCGAGGAGATCGCGATGGACCGACGCCGGCAGGTCGACGGTCAGCTTCACCGGCTTCTCGTCCAGGATGGCGCCCAGTCTCAGCTTGGACATCGCCCGCCTCCTATCCGCGATAAGGCTGAAGCACAAGATCGCGGGTCACGATCACCCGCACGGGATAACCGGGACGGATGGTCAGCGTGGGCTGGATGTTGAGATTGCGCCGCACGATCTGCTGTCCGGCCTGGTTTACGGTGTCGCCGGTTCCGCGGCGCAAAGCGCGAATAATGTCGCTATCGTTCTGGTCGGACCCGAGTTCGGTGCCGACCGCCAGGATGGTCGAAAGCAGCGCCGCCTTGAACAACGCGCCCCAGTGATGGTCAACGCCATCCTCCAGCCCGGCCTGCCCGGCGGCATCGGCTCCGGGCTGGCGCTCGAGCACGATCGAATGGCCATTCGGCAGGATAAGCCGCGTCCACACCAGCAGAAGACGTGACTGCCCGAACGAAACCTGACTGTCGTAGACCCCGATCAGCCGGGCGCCCTGGGGAATCAGCAGCGATCCGCCGGTGGGCGTGTCGTAGACGTTCTCCGTCACCTGCGCCGTGATCTGGCCGGGAAGATCGGACCGCAGGCCGGTGATGAGGGCCGCCGGAATGACGGTGCCCGCCTGCAGGATATAGGGCGATGCGGCGCGCGCCAGGCGATCGGGACTCGTCGTACGCCGATCGACGGGCGCGTTCATGAAGGCGAGTTTTCGATCCTGCCCGTTCTGGATCGATGCCTCATCGGCCGATGCCAAGCCCCCGGATATCGATCCCTGAGAAGGAGTCGGACCTGCACTCACCGGCTGTTGCTGGCGATTGCCTGGAGCAAACAGGCGGCTGACGCGAGCTGCTTCCGTCTCCTGCGCCCGGCGCTGCTGTTCCGCATCGGGTGCGGACAGACCGGACTGGGCCTGGGCTGCCACGATCGGCCGGCCGAGATCGCCGGGCAGCGGCGGCCCGAGCGGCGGGACGTCGCGAGGGACTCCGGCGTAATCGCGCGGCAACGCGGCAAGGCCATCGGCCATGCGCGGCCGATCGGTGGTGTAGAGCTCCTGGGGCGCGGACCCGCGCAGCCGATCGCTCTGCAAGGCCCACAGCACGGCGCCACAGATCAGGATCGAGGCCAATGCCGTGCCGCCGACCAGGACATTGCGCGAAAGACGCATCACGCGTGGCCCCTCCGACCGCAGCCTGAAGGGACGTGCGACGCTGGCGTTTGGGGATTCGGACAGCGACTGATCCGTCATCGCTGCGGCCTGCCGTC
>CAYRBQ010000551.1:0-3183 GCA_964422305.1 uncultured Reyranella sp.
CCAGGCGGTGACGTGGCAGATCGGATCGAGGGCGAAGTAGGTCGCGTCCTGGTGCCAGCTCACATAGGCGCCGGAGCCGGCATCCTTGGGCCAGACGGTGAGATGGAACAGGCGGATGTCCGGGCCGATCAGATCCTCGACCGCATCCAATACCTCGGGCGCGTGGACGATCTCGTCGACCCAGGGAAAGAGGAGATGCGGCTTGAAGTTGTGGCCGCGGGTCATTTTCTGGCCCTCGGAGCGCTCGAAGGCTTCCAGCCTGTCCCGCCAGGCCCGCGCGCGCTCGGTCGAGAAGGCGTCGACGGGGCAGACGAAGCCGTCGCGTTCGTAAGCAGCGACCTGCTCGGGGGTCAGCTTCTTCGGCATGGTCAGTGCGCCGTCCAGCCGCCGTCGATGAACAGCAGCGTGCCGGTGACGAAGGAGGAGTCCTCGCTGGCGAGGAAGAGCGCCGCCCGCGCCACCTCCTCGGGCTTGCCGATACGGCCCATCGGATGGCGCTGCTTCCAGAAGGCCCGCATGGCCTCGGGATCGGCGTAGCGCTTCAGCGAGCGCGCCGGCATGGGCGTGTCGATGACGCCGGGCATCAGCGCGTTGATGCGAATGCCTTGCGCGGCATGGTCGACCGCCATGGTCTTGGTGAAGGAGGCGATGGCGCCCTTGGACGCGACGTAGGCCGCGTTCTTGCCCGGGCTCGACTGCGCGAGCTGCGAGCCCACGGTCACGATGGCGCCCGACTTTGCGGCGATCATCGGCTGGATGGCATGGTGGATCCAGAGATAGGTGCCCTTCACGTTGACCTCGAAGGTGCGGTCCCAGGTCGCCTCGTCGATCGTGTCGACGGTGCCGCCGAGCGACACGCCGGCCGCCGTCATCAGCACGTCGATGCGGCCCCATTGCTCCATCACGTGGGCCACGCCGCCACGCACCTGCTCGGCGCGGCTCACGTCGGCGGCGATGGCCAGCGCGTGGCCGCCCGATTTCTGGATCTCTGCGGCGACGTCGCGCACGCCCTTCTCGTCGAGGTCGACGACGGCGACGCGCGCCCCTTCGGCCGCGAACAGCCGCGCCGAGGCGGCGCCGATGCCCGAGGCGCCACCGGTCACGATGGCCACCTTGTCCTTGAGCTTCATGGCGAAAGACTAGACCGGCTTCCTCGGGATCGCACGACAAAGTGAGCGGCGTTGATCTCGGAGCGCGCCACATGCTGCTAGCGTAGGCGCCGGAGGTTCACGTGAAGATCAGGCTCGTCTTGCTGTTGGTGCTGGCCCTTGCGGCTCTGCCGGCCGCAGCGCAGAACCGCGCCCTCGCGATCTTCGCCGGCGGCTGCTTCTGGTGCATGGAGCCGCCGTTCGACAAGCTGGACGGCGTACTGTCCACGACGTCGGGCTACATCGGCGGCACCAAGGCCGACCCGACCTACGAGCAGGTCACGGCCGGGCGCACCGGCCACTACGAGGCGGTGCAGATCGAGTACGACCCGGCACGCATCGGCTACGATCGCCTGCTCGAGGTCTTCTGGCGCAACATCGATCCCGTCGATCCGACCGGCCAGTTCTGCGACAAGGGTCCGCAGTACCGGTCGGCGATCTTCGCCCTCGACGAGGAGCAGCGGAAGCTCGCGGAGGCCTCGAAGGCGGCGCTCGACAAGTCGGGCAAGCTGCCGGGCAAGGTCGTCACCGAGGTCCTTCCGGCCGCGAAGTTCTACGCGGCCGAGGACTATCACCAGGACTACTACCGCAAGAACCCGGGCCGCTACACCTTCTACCGCTGGAACTGCGGCCGCGACAGCCGCCTGCAGCAGCTCTGGGGGGTGCCTCCGTCCCGCTAGCGCGGCCGCTTGCGCAGCGGTCGACGCTTCGACTTCGCACGACGCGCCATCATGTTCAACCCCTCGATCAGCGCCGAGAAGGCCATCGCGGCGTAGATGTAGCCCTTGGGCACATGGAAGCCCATGCCGTCGGCGATCAGGGTCGTGCCGATCATCAGCAGGAAGCCCAGCGCCAGCATGACGATGGTCGGGTTGGCATGGATGAACTTGGCCAGCGGATCGGCGGCGAGCAGCATCATCGCCACGGCGACGATGACGGCGATCACCATGATCGGGATGTCGTCGGTCATGCCGACCGCGGTGATGATGCTGTCGAGCGAGAAGACGAGATCGAGGATCAGGATCTGGCCGATCACGCCCGCGAAGGTGGCCCGGACGGCGGCGGCCCCGGCGGCGGCTTCCTCCACGTCGAAATCGGCGGTGACCTGGTCGCGAATCTCGCTGGTCGCCTTGTAGATCAGGAACAGACCACCGGCGATCAGGATGAGGTCGCGCCAGGAAAATCCGTGGCCGAGCAGGGAAAAGAGCGGAGTCGTGAGCTGGACGATGTAGGCCACGCTCGCCAGCAGGCCGAGTCGCAGCACGACGGCGAGGCCGATGCCGATGCGGCGCGCGTTCGAGCGCTGCTCCTCAGGTAACTTGTTGGTCAGGATCGAGATGAAGATCAGGTTGTCGATGCCCAGCACGACTTCCATGACCACGAGCGTGGCGAGCGCGGCCCAGGCGTGGGGGTCGCGGGCGAGGACGAGGAGTTCTTCCAGCATCCCACCAAGATAGGTCATTGCTGCCTCCCGCCAAGAGACCTTTCCTTTACAGGTTCGAGCCGTTAATTCCGCAGCGATGTCCCCTCCCGCCGCCCCGGCGCGGCCCACCCCCACCAGTCCTCCCACCGTCGCGATCGTCCTGTTGTCCGTTGCGGCCTTCGCCGCGGCCGCGAACATGCGGGTGATCGATCCGCTGCTGGTGCAGCTCGCGGCCGGCTTCGACGTCACGGTGGGCGAAGCCTCGATGGCGGCCACCGCCTTCCTGTTCGCCAACGGCATCTTCGTGCTGGTCCATGGCCCGTTCGGCGACCGCTACGGCAAGATGCCCGTGGTGGCGATCGCCTGTATCGCGGCGGCCCTGTGCTGCGGCCTCAGCGCGTTCTCGGCGTCGCTCGGCATGCTCACCCTGGCGCGCTTCCTCACCGGCGCCACCTCCTCCGCCATCATCCCGCTCGCCATCGCCTGGGTCGGCGACAATGTGAGCTACGACAAGCGGCAGGCCACGCTGGCGCGCTTCCTCACCGGCCAGACGCTTGGCCTGATGACCGGCACGGCGCTGGGCGGCGCGATCGGCGACTGGCTGGGCTGGCG
>CAYRBQ010000552.1:0-3177 GCA_964422305.1 uncultured Reyranella sp.
GGCATCGGCACTTTGATGCCCGGCATGCCGCGACGCGTGAAGACGTCGTGGTAGTTGAGCGACGAGGCCTTCACCGCAACGATGACGTCGCCTTCGCCGGGCGTCGGGTCGGGGAAATTGGTCTCGAAGGCGAGGCGGTCCGGTCCGCCATGCTCACGAACAACTGCTGCTTTCATTGTCACACGTCTCCGGTTGGGATCTGCTGGGCGAGCACGCGCTTGTCGATCTTGTTGGTGCCGGCGAGCGGCATCTCCTCGACGAACAGCACGCGCCTCGGATGCTGGTAGGCCGGCGCGTTGGCGAGCGCATAGGTCTTGACCGCCTGCTCGTCGAGCGCCGCGCCCGGCGCCTTGACCACGAAGGCGATCGGCTTGTGGCCCTTGAGCTCGTCGGGCACGGGGATGACTGCGGCCTGGTGGATCTCGGGGTGGCGCTCGAGCATCTTCTCGACCTCGCCGGGATAGATGTTCTCGCCGCCGCACACGAACATGTCGTCGACCCGGCCGACGAAGTAGAAGAAGCCGTTCTCGTCGCGGCGGAACACGTCGCTGGTGCGGTAGTAGCCGTCCCGCGTCATCACCTCGGCGGTCTTGGCCGGCAGCTTGTGATAGTGCGTCATCAGCGCGCCGCACTTCATCTCCAGGGCGCCCTCGTCCTGCACCTCGCGGCCGTCGCGCACCAGACGGAGCTGCACGTCGGGATGCGGATAGCCGGTCGAGAGCTCGGGCTGCGGGATGCCCTTGGGATGCGGGCCGAACACCACGGGGCCGGCTTCGGTCGTGCCGTAGCCGTTGGAGATGATCGCCTTGGGGAAGACCTGCCGTACCTGGTCGATCAGCGACTGGGTGATCGGCGCCGAGCCCATGCGCACGGCCTCGACGGCCGAGAGGTCGTTCCTCGCGAGCAGCTCGCGCTCGCGCAGCATCATGGCGATCATGGTCGGCACGGAGGTCAGGAACGCCACGCGATGCTTCGCGGCCGCCTCGACATAGCCGCGGGTCGTGAACTGCGGCAGCAGCACCACCGTGTCGCCATGCGAGAAGGTGGTCTGGCACATGGCCAGCCCGTTCATGTGATAGAGCGGCGCGGCCACGATGGCGCGCTGGCCGAGCGGCACCGGACGACGCACCCGCTGGCTGATCGCCCAGAGATGCGAATAGTGCGAAAGCACCACACCCTTCGGCCGACCCGTCGAGCCTGACGTGTAGAGGAACATCGCCGGTTCCTCGGGCTTCATGGCGAAGGGCGTGAAGGGGCCTTCGTCGAGGAGAGAGTCGAAATCCTTGTCGAAGGAGAGCTTCGGCACGCTGTCGGGTGCCAGCGGCAGGCGCGCCTCGTCGCCGATCACCAGCTTGGCGTCGCAGTCGTCCACGATGTAGGCCACGGTCTCGGCCGGCAGCTTCCAGTTGACCGGCACCGAGACGAGCCCGGCTTGCATCGTGCCGAGGAAGGTCAGCAGGAACTCGGCGCGGTTGGCCGACAGGATGGCCACGCGATCGCCGCGCTGAAGGCCGCGCTTCAGCAGCCCACGGGCGACGGCGCCGCTCAGCCGGAGGATGTCGGCGTAGGTATAGCTGCGCTCCGTCCCGTCGCCTCCGGCGTCGATCAGGGCCAGGTTGCCCGGCGGCACCTCGCGCGAGATCGCATCACCCTGATTGTCGTACTTGATGGTCACCATGCGCTGAGTCCTGCGAGTGCCTGGTCGGTGAGCTTGAGCCCGTGGTCGAGCGTGTCCCGGCGCCATTGCCCGTCGAACGGGCAGAAGGCGTCCATCATGTCGGCCTGCAAGGTGGCGCGCACGTCGGGATCGAGCCCGTGCTGGCGGCGCAGCCACTGGTCGAGCCGGAGCACGCGCCGCATGCCGAGACCCCGGGTGCCGAACTCGATCACGGCGCCGCACATCTCGCGATTGCCGAGGAAGCGCTGCACGCCCTGGAAGACGAGGCCGGTGTAGTTCGGCCGCTCCATGCCGTGCGGTCGTACGCCGTCGACATTCTTCTTGCCCCACCAGTCGCAGGCACGCTGGAAGAGGGGGCCACCCGCTTCGTTGAAGCAGAGGAGGAACGGCTTGCCGTAGTCGCCGATCCCGGTGTGCCAGTCGATGAAGGCGACACGCTCAGCGCCGCCCAGCGTCTCCTGCACGATCGCCTCGAGCGTGCGGTTGGACCACTCGCGCTCCCTGCCGCCGTACATCAGCCCGTCCTGGTGGAGGTACTGGCCGCGCGCCAGCGTGTCGAACAGCGCGCTCTGCCCGTGGTCCCTGGCGAAGCCTTCCAGCACGCCGTTGACCCTGAGGTTCTCGGCGTCTGTCCATTCGCGGATCAGCAGGCCCTCGTGCAGGGTCTCGTAGTGCGGGTTCGCGGGCGCGGGGCCTGCATCGCGGTCGACGAAGTTGCGGTTGAGATCGACGTTGTTCTCGGTGGTGCGCGTGAAGTGCGCGAAGCCGTAGGGATTGAGGCCGTGCACCAGCACGACGCCGAGGTCCGCCAGCAGGCGTTGGGCGCCGCCCGACTGCAGCCAGCCGATCTGCACCGCCGAGCCCGAGAAGCCCTCCTGGCCGTGCGTGCCGCTGATGAACAGCGCCTGGCGTGCGGCCTTGCGGTCGCCGAAGCAGGCGACGTCGATGGCGAGCGGGCCGCCGTCCGGCGCCTTCTTCGCGGGATGCAGGAACGACTTCACGTCGCCCCGCGCGGCCACCGCCGCCTTCAGGAACTTCGCGCGTGCGTTCGCATAGCTCGACGCGAAGCAGTCGTAATATTCCATGGTCCCTTCTCGGCCGTTCCCCAACGGCCCCAGCAATCGTGCTTCAGGCTATTCGATGAACTCCAACACCGCGTTCAACGCCTGCTTGGCCGGCACGACCAGCCGCCCCGCACTCTGAACCACGCCACCGATCTTTCCGGCCTGCAAGGCGCGTGCCGCCTTGTCGACCGACACTGTCCGGAACGTCAGGCCCGCCATGTAGGCCTTGCGACCCTGCGCGTCGGGCACGGCGTCGCCGAACTGCGCCTTGAGCTCGGCCTCGGTCACGATGTCGAAGCGCGAATTGCCGACGACCACGCTCTTGCCGCCCTTGATGTCGCGCACGTTCTCCGTGCCGAACATGTCGGCATAGAGTTTGGAGGCGGCGGCGGGATCGGGCTCGACGATCAGGGCGCGCGCGACGGCCACCGTGCC
>CAYRBQ010000553.1:0-3175 GCA_964422305.1 uncultured Reyranella sp.
GACAATGGCGAGACACGGCGCGAATTCCTGACCATGATAGGCAGGACTTCCATCTAACTAACCAAGCGTCGGAGTTCTTGTGGCCGGAGAGACCGTCAGTTCCATCGAAATGCTGCGCAGGCTCGTGGCGTTCGACACCACCTCGCGCAATTCCAACCTCGAGCTGATCAAGTACGTCCAGGAGTACCTGAAGGGCCACGGCGTCGAGTCGAAGCTCGTGCCCAATGAAGACGGCTCCAAGGCCAACCTGTTCGCCACGGTCGGCCCGAACGTGAAGGACGGCGTCGTGCTCTCGGGCCACACCGACGTGGTGCCGGTCGACGGCCAGCCCTGGACGACCGACCCGTGGACGCTGACGCTCAAGGACGGCAAGTGGTACGGCCGCGGCACCTGCGACATGAAGGCGTTCTACGCCATCGGTCTCGCCATGCTGCCGCAGTTCCTCAAGGCGCCGCTCAAGAAGCCGATACACTTCGCGCTGTCCTACGACGAGGAGATCGGCTGCTTCGGCGCGCATTCGCTGGCCGCCGCGATGGCCGCCCAGGTGCCGCGCCCGCGGGTCGTGATCATCGGCGAGCCGACGATGATGACCGTGGTCCATGCCCACAAGGGCACGCAGATCTACGTCACCAAGTTCACCGGCTTCGAGGCGCATTCCTCGATGACCCATCTCGGCGTCAGCGCCATCCACTTCGCCGGCGAGTTCGTGCACTGGCTCAACACCGTGCAGGATGAGCTGGAAGCCAAGGCGCCCAAGAACAGCGAGTTCATGCCGGCCGCTGCGACCTTCAATGTCGGCACGATCGTGGGCGGCACGGCGGGCAACATCCTGGCGCGCGAGTGCGAGGTCCTGTGGGGATACCGCGAGCTGCCCAGCGAGCCGATCGACGCGCTGGGCGACCGTGCGATCAAGTGGCTGAAGGAAGAGCTGCTGCCCAGGATGAAGGCCAGGCATCCGGCCGCCACCATCGAGACCGAGCTGCGCTCCTCGACGCCCGCCTTCTCGCCCGAGGGCAACGACGAGGCCAAGACCCTGGCGGGAAGCTGGTCGGGCTCCAACACGGTGGGCAGCGTGGTCTACGCGACCGAGGCCGGCATCTTCAGGAAGACGCTCGGCGTGCCGACGGTCGTGTGCGGCCCCGGCGACATCGCCCAGGCCCACCAGCCCAACGAGTACATCCTCGCCTCGCAGATCGACGCCGGCGAGGATTTCATGCGCCGCATGCTGGAGTGGTGCTGCCGCGACTGAGGTGAGCCTCGCATGGACGCGTCCGAACGCATCGACCGGATGATCGCCGAGCTCGAGGACTGGCGCGGCAGGACCCTCGCGCAGGTCCGCAAGGCCGTGCTCGCCGCCGATCGCGGCATCGTCGAGGAATGGAAGTGGATGGGCAGTCCGGTCTGGTCGCTGGGCGGCATGATCGCGGTCGCCAACGCCCACAAGGCGAAGGTCAAGGTCACCTTCGCCTACGGCGCGCACCTGCCCGATCCCGACAGCCTGTTCAACGCCAAGGACACCGGCAACACGCGGCGCGCGATCGACTTCGCCGAGGGCGACAAGGTCGACGGGCCTGCGCTGAAGACGCTCGTCCGCGCCGCCATCGCCTACAACCAGGACCGCTTCAAGAAAAAGGCGCCCAAGAGCAAGAAGGCATGATCGCCGTCGACTGGGGAACGAGCTCGCTGCGCGGGGCACGCCTCGATGCGACGGGGCGTGTGCTTGAAGAGAAGAGCGCGCCGCTCGGAATCCTGAACGTCCCGAACGGCGACTTCGCCGGCACCTTCGCCGCGCAGTTCGCCGACTGGATGAAGCCGGCGGGCACGGTCTGCCTGATCTCGGGCATGGCCGGCAGCCGGCAGGGCTGGGCGGAGGCGCCCTATGCCTTGTGCCCCGCCGGACCCGAAGAGCTCGCGAAGCACCTGCACTGGATCGAGCCGGGCCGCATCGCGATCGTGCCCGGCCTCAGCGACGGGCAGGGCGACGTGCCCGACGTGATGCGTGGCGAGGAAGTGCAGATCTTCGGCGCGGTGCGGCTCGCGAACCTGAAGGACGGGCTGTTCGTCCTGCCGGGCACGCACAGCAAGTGGGCCACGGTTCGCGGCGGCAAGGTCATGGGCTTCCGCACCTTCATGACGGGCGAGTTCTACGGGCTGCTCGCCCAGCAATCGATCCTGGCGCGCACGCTCGACGCCGATGCCGCCCTCGACGAGGCGATCTTCCTGCGCGGCGTGACGGAAGCCGGCGCGGGCGAGGGACTGCTGCACAATGCCTTCGGCGTCCGCGCGCTCGGCCTGTTCGGCCGGCTCACGCCGGCGCAATCCGCGAGCTATCTCTCGGGCCTGCTGATCGGCGAGGAACTGCGCGCGCAGGACCTGTCCGATGGTGCCGAGGTGATCGCGATCGGCGCGCCGGCACTCACCGCGCGCTATGCTCTGGCGCTCGGCCAGAAAGGCGTGCGCGTGCGCAGCTTCGGCGCCGAGGCGACATGGGCGGGATTGAGGGCGCTGCTGCCATGAAGGCGATCGACAAGTTCAATGAAGCGATGGCCGCGCTGCCGCTGGTCGCGATCCTGCGCGGCCTAAAGCCCGACGAGGCGCCCACCATCGGCGACGTGCTGGTCGAGGCCGGCTTCCGCCTGATCGAGGTGCCGCTCAACTCGCCGCAGCCGCTCGACAGCATCGCCACCTTGCGCAAACGCTTCCCGCAGGCGCTGATCGGTGCCGGCACGGTGTTGACGGCGGCCGAGGTGCGTAACGTGGCAGGCGCAGGCGGCGAGCTGGTCGTCGCGCCGAACTTCGAGCGTGACGTTATTCTCGAAACCGTGCGGCTCGGCATGGTGAGCCTGCCCGGCATCCTGACGCCCACCGAGGCCTTCGCGGCACTCGCCGCCGGCGCGCACGGGCTGAAATTGTTTCCGGCCGAGATCGCGTCGCCCGCCGTCGTGAAGGCGCTGCTCGCGGTGCTGCCCAAGGGCACGAAGATCGTGCCGGTCGGCGGCGTCGGCGCCGACACTCTCGGTCCCTGGCGGGCCGCCGGTGCGGCGGGCTTCGGCCTCGGTTCCTCGCTCTACAAGCCTGGCGACGCCGCCGCGACGGTGCGCGCCAAGGCTGCCGCCATCGTGTCGGCCTTCCGCCGGTCTCCCTGACCCCCTCCGCCCTCATATGATGAGGGCAC
>CAYRBQ010000554.1:0-3174 GCA_964422305.1 uncultured Reyranella sp.
GGCACTCGATGGCGTGGCCCTGGAAGACGATATCCTTCTGCGTCATGCCGAGCGGCGCGCCGGCGGCGACGCGGATCTGCTCGCGCACCAGGTCGATGCCGGTGATCGCCTCGGTAATCGGATGCTCGACCTGCAGGCGGGTGTTCATCTCGATGAAGTAGAACTCGCCGTCCTGGAACAGGAACTCCATCGTGCCGGCGCCGCGGTACTTGAGCTTGCGCACGGCGGCCGCGGCGAGCTCGCCGATGCGGCTGCGCTGCTCGGCGTTGAGTGCCGGCGAGGGCGCTTCCTCGAGGACCTTCTGGTGACGGCGCTGCAGCGAGCAGTCGCGCTCGCCGAGATGCACGCCCGCGCCCTGGCCGTCGCCCAGCACCTGGATCTCGATATGTCGTGGCCGGCCGAGATACTTCTCGACGTAGACCGCGTCGTTGCTGAAGGCGGCCTTGGCCTCGGCGCGGGCCAGCGAGAAGGCCTCGGCGGCGCCCTCGGCACCCTCGACCACCTTCATGCCGCGTCCGCCGCCACCGGCGACCGCCTTGATGAGCACCGGCCAGCCGATCTTCTCGCCGAGCGTCACGATCTCCTCCAGCGACTCGACCGGGCCGGGCGAACCCGGCACCAGCGGCAGGCCGAGCTCCTTGGCGGTCTGCTTGGCCACGATCTTGTCGCCCATCATCGAGATGTGCTGCGGCGTCGGGCCGATGAAGGTGAAGCCGTGCGCTTCGGCGGCTTCGGCGAAGCGCGCATTCTCCGACAGGAAGCCGTAGCCGGGATGGATCGCGTCGGCGCCGGCGATGGTGGCGGCCGAGAGGATTGCGGGAATGTTGAGGTAGCTGTCGCGCGCCGGCGGCGGTCCGATGCAGACCGACTCGTCGGCCAGGCGCACGTGCATGGCGTCGCTGTCGGCGGTCGAGTGGACCGCGACCGTCTGGATCCCCATCTCGCGGCAGGCGCGGTGGATGCGGAGCGCGATCTCGCCGCGATTGGCGATCAGGACCTTGTCGAACATCCCGGCCGGCGTCCTACTCGAGGACCATCAGCGGTTCGCCGAATTCCACGGGCCGCCCGTTCTCGACCAGGATCTGGCTGACCGTTCCGGCCTTGGGCGCCTTGATCGGATTGAAGGTCTTCATCGCCTCGATGATGAGGAGCGTCTGGCCGGCCGCGACCTTGTCGCCGACCGCGACGAAGTTGGGCTTGCCGGGCTCGGGCGCGAGATAGGCGGTGCCGACCATCGGCGACTTCACGGCGCCCGGATGGGCGGCGACGTCGCCACCACCGGCGGCTGCGGCGGCAGGAGCGGCGACGGGTGCCGCAGCGGTCATCGGCGCGGCGACCGCCATGGGCGCCGCCGTCACGTTCACGGCCGGGCGCGCAACGCGGATGCGGCGATCGCCATCGGCCAGCTCGATCTCGCCGAGATGGGTTTCTTCAAGGAGCTTCGCCAGCTTGGCGATGAACTCGGTATCCATCTCGAACTTTGCCATGGAGAAACGCTCCTGGATTAAGGTCAGCGTGCGAGCAGGCGCGCCAGCGCCTGCAGGGCGAGGAGGTAGCCGTGGATGCCGAGGCCCGCGATCACCCCAACAGCGGCCGGGCTGATGTAGGAATGATGTCGGAAGCTCTCGCGCTTGTAGATGTTGGAGATGTGGACCTCGACCACCGGCAGCTCGGCGGCGTTCAGCGCGTCGAGCAGGGCGACCGAGGTGTGAGTGTAAGCGCCGGCATTGATCACGATGGCGGCGTTCTCCTCGCGCGCCTTCTGGATGCGGTCGACCAGGGCGCCCTCGTGGTTGCTCTGGGCGAATTCGATCGCCAGGCCCAGCCGCTGGGCCTCGGCGCGGCAGAGTTTCTCCACGTCCGCGAGGGTCTCGCGGCCATAGATCTCGGGCTGGCGCTTGCCCAGCATGTTGAGGTTGGGCCCGTTGAGCACCAGCACCGGCTTTTGGGGGGCCGGAGGGCGCCGGGCGGCCTTCGCGGCCAAGACTGCCTCCCAGAACTAGAAGAGGCGGGCGTTATAGCATGGGGAGTCCGCCCCACAAGGCGGCCTCAGGCCTCGCTTCTCAACAGCTTGGCGTGTGCGAACAGTCGATCACACAAGGCGTTGAGGGTCTGGCGCTCCTCCGGCGTCAGCGCCTCGTGGAGCTGCGCCTCGTATTTCAGGGCGATCGGCACGATCCGGTCGTGCATGGCGCGGCCCTTGGCGCTCAACCGCAGGGAGGCGCGGCGGCGGTCCTCGAGATCGGTCGCGCGCTCGACCAGGCCGCGATCCATCAGCCCGGCCACCGCCCGGCTGACCGCGACCTTGTCCATGACGATGCGCTGTCCCACATCCGAGGCAGTGAGGGGGGCGAACCGGCCGAGCGCCGCCATCACGCGCCATTGCGTGACGCTGAGGCCAAACGGCTCGGCGTAAAGATCGTGCAGCGACTCGCTCACAAGCTGCGCCAGGACGGACAACCGATAGGGGAGGAATTTCTCCAGTTCGAGGGCTTGCAAACCGGACGGCATAATAGTTACATCTGAAACTAATTCAGCCGGGAGGTCAACATGGCCACGCTTGCCGACCCGAAGATCGCGACGATCGACGACACGAACCCGATGGGAACCGACGGATTCGAGTTCGTCGAATACGCCGCGCCAGATCCCGAGGCGCTGGGTGCCCTGTTCGAGAGCATGGGCTTCACCAAGGTGGCGAGGCATCGCTCCAAGGACGTGTCGCTCTATCGACAGGGCGACGTGAACTTCATCGTCAACGCCGAGAAGGAGAGTTTCGCGCAGGGCTTCGCCCGCGTGCACGGTCCCTCGGCCTGCGCCATCGCGCTGCGCGTGAAGAACGCCGCGGCGGCCTACAAGCGTGCGCTGTCGCTGGGCGCCTGGGGCGTCGAGGGCAAGATCGGCCCGATGGAGCTCAACATCCCGGCGATCAAGGGCATCGGCGACTCGCTCCTCTATCTCGTGGACCGCTACGGCGAGCGCGGCTCGATCTACGATGTCGATTTCGAGTATCTGCCCGGCGTCGACCGCAACCCGAAGGGCGTCGGCCTCACCTACATCGACCACCTGACGCACAACGTGCACCGCGGCCGCATGGCCGAGTGGGCCGACTTCTACGAGCGGCTCTTCAATTTCCGCGAGATCCGCTACTTCGACATCGAGGGCAAGCTGACCGGC
>CAYRBQ010000555.1:0-1435 GCA_964422305.1 uncultured Reyranella sp.
CGCGCTGCTCGAGTCCATGGCGGTGCAGGGCAAGGCGCCGAAATGCGCCATCGTCGTCACGGTGCGCCAGGCCTATCTGCATTGCGCCAAGGCGCTGCTGCGGTCGAAGCTGTGGTCCGGCGACTACGCCGTCGCGCGGGAAACCTTCCCGTCGATCGGGCGCATGGTCGGCGACCAGATCGGCCTCTCCGAGGAAGAGAAGAAGCAACGCGAGGCTGCGACCGAGCACGCCTACAAGGAGGGACTGTGGGCACCTATACAATAACCGGACAACGCGCCCGCCAGATGCGGGTGGTGCCGGCCGAGGTGCTGAAGCGGCTCTATGCCCGCGACGATGCCAAGGGGCTGGTGCAGACGGCAGCGCATCTCCTGCTGCTCGTGGCCGGCGGCTGGCTGGTGCTGGAGACACTTGGCACCTGGTGGGTGCTGCCGGCGCTGCTGCTGCAGGGCATCCTGGTCAACGCGCTGTTCGGCGCCCTGCACGAGGCCGTGCATTACGGCGCCTTCAAGACGCGCTGGATGAACGACGTGCTGGCCTTCTTCGCCGGCGCGGCGATCCTGAACAATGCGGGCTTCTACCGGCACTATCACTACGCCCATCACCGCTACACCCAGGACCCGGCGCGCGATCCCGAGCTGATCTCGGCGGTCGTTCCGAGGACCTGGGGCCAGTATCTCTTCCGCGTGAGCGCGATCCCGTTCCTGCTGATCCGCATGCGCGACATCTTCCTGTTCCCCTTCGGCCAGCGCGGCAACGTCGACTACATCCACGAGGCGGGCTGGCCCGAGGTCCATCGCTGGGGCCGCTGGCTGCTGGCATTGTATGCAGCGCTGATCGCGGGCTCGGTGGCGCTGGGCACGACAGTGGTGCTCTGGGTCTGGTTCATCCCGCTGCTGGTCGGGCTGCCGCTGCTGCGCCTCTATCTTCTCTGCGAGCACACGCTCTGCCCGGAGAGCGACGACGGCTTCGCCAACACGCGCACCACGCTGTCCAACCCGGTCGTGCGGTTCCTGATGTGGAACCTGCCCTACCATGCCGAGCATCATCTTTTCCCGAACATCCCCTTTCACCAGCTTCCCGAGGCGCACCTGCATCTCCGGCCGCACCTGAAATACGTGGCGCGGAGCTATACCCAGGTGCAGCGCGAGATCATCCGCAGCCTCGTCTAGGTGTGCACATGCGAGAGACGACTGGCGAATGGGTGTATCCCTTTGTGCACCTTCAGCGCGGCGGCACGCTTGCTTCGGCCCGCATCGTCTGGAAGACCTTCGGCACGCTGTCGCCCGGGCGCGACAACGCAATCCTCTACCCCACGAGCTACGGCGCCCATCACACCGACATAGAATGGCTGGTCGACGTGCGGCATTGCCTCGATCCCAGCCGCTACTTCGTCATCATCCCCAACATGCTGACCAACGGCCTGTCGTCGTCGCC
>CAYRBQ010000555.1:1535-3171 GCA_964422305.1 uncultured Reyranella sp.
AGGTCACGACCTACGACAACGTCATGCTGCAGCGGCAGATGCTGCTCGAGCTGTGGGGCATCGACCGGCTGAAGCTGGTCTACGGCTGGTCGATGGGTGCGCAGCAGGCCTATCACTGGGGCGCGCTGTTCGGCGAGGCGGTCGAGCGCATCGTCGTGAACTGCGGCTCGGCCAAGACGGCGCCGCACAACTTCGTCTTCCTCGAAGGCATCCGCACGACCCTGCAGGCCGCGCGCACGCCGCAGGACGGATTGCGCGCCATGGGCCGCATCTACGCCGGCTGGGCGCTCAGCCAGACCTTCTATCGCCGCGAGATGTGGCGCGGGCTGGGTTTCAAGGACCTCGAGGACTTCCTCGTGCGCTCCTGGGAGGCGAACTTCCTGCGTCGCGACATGCGCGATCTGCTGGCCCAGCTCTCGACCTGGCAGAACGGCGATATCTCCGCCAACGACCTCTATCGCGGCGATCTGCAGATGGCGCTGGCCGGCATCAAGGCCAAGGTTCTGCTGATGCCGTCGGCCACCGACCTCTACTTCCAGACCGACGACAACCGGCTGGAGCTGCCGCATCTCAAATACGGCAGGCTGGCCGAGATCCCGTCGGTGTGGGGCCATCGCGCCGGCAATCCGCGCGACAATCCCGAGGACCAGGCCTTCATCGACAAGCAGGTCGAGGAGTTGCTGGCGTCCTAATCCTTTTCGGGCACGACCGCCGGCTGCACGACTGAATCGTTCGCCGAATTGTCCGGCTCCGGCTCGGGCTGCGCCGATGTCGCGGGCGGCAGCGGGGCGTTGGCGATGAAGGCCGCGACGACCGCGGCCGTGGCGCGCGGCGCCTCTTCCATCGGATTGTGGCCCAGGTTCTCGAAGATCTCGAGCTTCGCGCCCTTGATGTCGTTCTGGAAGCGGAAGGCGTCGGCCACCGGCACCCAGCGATCCTTGGCACCCCAGATGATGAGGGTCGGGATGTCCATGCGCTTGAGTGGCGTCGGGTCGAGCGGTTCCTGCGAGCGGGCGCGCTGCAGAGTCGCCTCGCGATTGCCGGGAAAGCGTTGCAGTTCGGCATAGCGGCGCACGCGGTCGGGCGTGACCATCGCGGGGTCGGCATAGACCTCGCGCAACGAGCGGCGCACCATGTTTTCCGGCTTGAAGTAGATGCCGACATCGCCGACGCCCGGCGTCCGCGCGAGTCGTGTCGGCAGCGGCGCATCGCCGGCCTGTCGCGGATAGCCGGAAGCATCTACAAGTACGAGCTGGATGACGCGGTCGGGCCTGGTCGCCGCGAAATTCCAGGCGACGGCGCCGCCCATCGAGTGGCCGACCACCACCACCTTGTCGAGATGGAGCGTGTCGATCAGCACCTCGATGAAATCGGAGTAGGCCTCGATCGTGTACTCGTCGCGCGGCCAGGCGCCGGTCAGCCCGTGGCCCGGCAGGTCGACGGAGAAGATGCGGGCTTCCCTGCCGAGCTCACGGGCCCAGCCATCCCACATGTGCAGCGAGCCCATGGAGCCGTGGATCAGCAGCACGGGCACGCCATCGGCATTGCCCTGCTCGCGTACATGGGCGTTGACGCCGCCGACATCGACGAAGCGCGAGCGGTCGTTGGCGTAGCGGGCGATCAACGACTCGGCGGG
>CAYRBQ010000556.1:0-647 GCA_964422305.1 uncultured Reyranella sp.
CCTCGGCGAAGGCGGTGATGCGCAGGTTCCACTGCGACAGCTTGAGCTGCTCGATACGGTTGGCGTTGATGTGCACCGTGCGCACCAGCTCGACGATCTTCTTGCGGTGCTTCTCGTAGCTCTTCTCGAATTCGGCGCTCGGCTTCTGGCCGCGGCTGAGCGTCGACAGGCGCCGGTTCTGCACCTTCGACATCTCGATATAGACTTTGTAGATCTTCGTGAGGGTGCGCAGCACTTCCGGCTTCAGCTTCTCCTCGAGAGCCGAAAGCGAGAGCGCGTTCTCATCATCCTCTTCGCCGCCTTCCGTGCTGGCTGCCTCGCCACCTTCCCCGTTCACCGCCGGCGGCGCGGGGCGCACCAGCTTCGGCATCGACGGACGCGGCATCGGCGGAGCGGCCGGAGGGGCCGCCATGACGCCCTTGCCCTCGCCGGGAGCGCCGCCACCCTGGGTCGCCTCGAGGTCGATCACGTCGCGCAGCAGGATGCGGCCCTCGTTGATCGCGTCGCGCCAGTGCAGCAGCGCGGTGATCGTCATCGGGCTCTCGCAGATGCCGCCGATCATCTTGTCCTGACCGGCCTCGATGCGCTTGGCGATCTCGATCTCGCCTTCGCGGCTGAGCAGCTCGACGCTGCCCATCTCGCGCAGA
>CAYRBQ010000556.1:657-3171 GCA_964422305.1 uncultured Reyranella sp.
GTGGCCTCGGCGGCGACCACAGCGGTCTTGGCCGGCTCAGCCGGGGTCGCGGTCGCGCTTTCTTCCTGCTCCTCCGCCTCGACGACGTTGACGCCCGCTTCGGACAGCATGGCCATCGTGTCCTCGATCTGCTCGGAGGACACTTCGTCAGGCGGCAGGGCAGCGTTCAATTCATCGTAAGTGACGTAGCCGCGCTCCTTGCCTTTCTGGACGAGCTTCTTGAGCTCGGCGCCCAGCGTGTCGAGCAGGGGGGCGTCGGGACCCTCCTCGCGGGCGTCGGTGGCTTCGGGCTGCGCTACGGTTGCGGTCTTGGTCGCCATTACACAATCCTTGGTGCGACAAACGGGTACAACGGCCGTGAGGCCGTTTATTTGGCTGCGAGAAGGGGAGGCGGGAAAGGGCGGCCCCGCAAAACTACCCTTCTACTATATGGGCATTAAGTGCAAGCGGCGATAGGGGGCAAGGGGCCAATTGCAGCGCAGGCCAGCTATCCTGTGCCGGACTCCGCGCTTTCCCGTCGCATGCGGTCCAGAATGGCCTGAAGCCGCCGCAAATTCTCCTCGCTCATGTCCTCGGCTAGGGCGTCCTCGGCCCGTTTCAGCTCCTCCGGATCGGCCGTGAGCTGGGTCATGTGGCGGGCCGCGCGCCGCCATTGGCCGACCCAGCCATCGGCGTCCGCCGGGTCGTCGCGGAAGGCCTCCCGGGCCTTGGCCTGGGCCGATGCCGCCAGCCGCCCCAGCCCTGTCCGCTGCAGATGCTCCTCGATCAGCCGGGCTTCAAGGGGACCGTCGCCTGCAGCGTCGTCGGCAGCCGGATCGACCCCCAAGGGCAGGAGGGAAAGGGCATCCAGCAGGCCGCTGCGCAGCCGGGCGAGCTCCGGGTTGGCGATCGGCAGCGCCGCCAGGTCCTCGGCAAGGATGTGGAGGAGCGCCGGTCGCTCGATCAGGGCACCCAGCAGGGCTCGCTCCTGGCGCGACCCGTCGAGGTCGGCGCCGGCGCGGCGGGCGGCGGCACCTGCTGCAAACGGCGCCGGTTCCGGGTCTCCCGGTCGGCGGAAGGGACGGCGGTTTCCCGGTTGCCAAGTCGGCGTGTCGGGCCGACGCAATCGGTTGAGACGGCTGCGCATCTCCGTCCGGTAGTAGTCGCGCACGACGGGGTCGGCGATCTCGGCGACCCTCTGCTCGACGCCGCGCTGGAGGCTGGCGCGCCGCTCCGGCGTGTCGGCCGACTTGCCCTCCGTCTCCATCTCCCACACGACGTCGGACAGGGGACGCGCCAGCTCGAGGACGCGGCGTATCGCATCAGGCCCGCGGGTGCGGATCAGGCTGTCGGGATCCTCACCGGCCGGCAGGGCGAGGAAGCGCAGGCTCTTGCCGGCGCGCAGCAGCGGCAGCGCACGCTCGGCGCCGCGTGCGGCGGCGCGGCGGCCGGCATTGTCGCCGTCGAAGCAGAGATAGGGTTCGTCGGCGAGCTTCCAGAGCTCGGCGAGCTGGCCTTCAGTCAACGCCGTACCGAGCGGCGCGACGGCGCCCGTGAAGCCGGCGCCGTGCAGCGCGATCACGTCCATGTAGCCTTCGGCCACGATGACGGGTTGATCCTTGGTGACCGCCTGACGCGCGCGATCGAGGCAGTAGAGATTGGCGCCCTTGTGGAAGAGCGGCGTCTCCGGCGAGTTGAGGTACTTGGGTTCGCCCGCGCCCATGACGCGTCCGCCGAAGGCGATCGCCCGGCCGCGACGGTCGTTGATCACGAACATCACGCGGCCGCGGAAGCGGTCGTAGGGCTCGCGTCTGTCCTCCGGCTGGATGGCGAGCCCGGCCTCGACGATCTTGTCGAGCGGCACGTTCTCGCGCTTCAGCGCCGCGATCAGCCCGTCGCGCGAGTCGGGCGCGAAGCCCAGCCGGAAATCATCGATCGTCTCGTCGCTCAGGCCGCGGCCGCGCAAGTAGTCGAGACCCTGGCGGCCGACCGGTAAGCGAAGCTGCTTCTGGAACCATTGCGCGGCAAGCTCCACGATCTGCTGTAGGGTGGACGCACGCTCGACGCGCTCGCGCTCGGCGGGCGTCGCACGTGGCACCGGCAACCCGACCTCGCGCGCGAGCTTCTCGACCGACTCGGGGAACGACAGGCCCTCGGTCTTCATCACGAAGCCCACGGCATCGCCGTGCTCGCCGCAGCCGAAACAGTGATAGAAGCCCTTCTTGTCGTTAACCGTGAATGACGGCGTTTTCTCGTTGTGGAACGGGCAGAGGCCGGCGTATTCGCTGCCCGAACGGCGCTTCAGCGACACCTTGCGACCGACGATGTCGGAGATGCTGAGGCGCGCGCGCAACTCGTCGAGGAAGCCCGGGGGAAAGGCCATCCCTTAAGATGGACGTGCGAGCCCCGCCGCGCCAGAGAGGTAGCGGGGGATAGCGGGGACTATCAACCGCTGAGGGCTTTCTTGACTGCTGCGGACGCCTTGGCGAAGTCCATTTGGCCGGCGTACTTGCCCTTCAGGGCGGCCATGACGCC
>CAYRBQ010000557.1:0-3168 GCA_964422305.1 uncultured Reyranella sp.
AAAACGCGCGGTGCTAGACTCACGGCGCGACAAGCCGGTCAAGCCAGCGCGGAGTAGCGCCCTTTGACGCTGTCGCCGGCTGCCGCCTATATAACACCGCTACATGTAGAGGGCAGCCTATGACGGATTTCGCGCTCGCGCGCCGCAACATGGTCGACGGCCAGCTCCGGCCCAACCGGGTCACCAACGCCGCGCTGCTCGCGGCGATCGGAGAGCTGCCGCGGGAGCGCTTCCTGCCGGAAGGCCTTCGCTCGGTAGCCTATGCCGACGACGACGTGCCGCTGGGCAACGGCCGGTTCATGACCGAGCCGATGGTACTCGCCCGGCTGATCCAGAGCCTGCAGCCGCAGTCGGAGGACAAGGCGATGGTGGTCGGCGCCGGCCGCGGCTATGGCGCGGCGATCCTCGCGCGGCTCGTGAAGTCGGTGGTCGCGGTCGAGGCCGATGCCGGCCTCGCGGGCGCCGCGCAGCAGATCCTGCGCGACCTCGCGGTCACCAACGTGCAGCAGGTCGCCGGCCCGGCCCAGCAGGGAGCCGCGGCGTCCGCGCCCTACGACGTGATCCTGATCGAAGGCGCGGTCGGCGAGGTGCCGGCCGCCATTGTGGATCAACTCGCCGAAGGCGGCCGACTGGCCACCGTGATCTCCGATCCCAGCGGGGCGCTGGGTGTCGCCCAGCTCTTCGTGAAGCAGGGCGGAGTGACCTCCGGCCGGCCGCTTTTCGACGCCGGCACGCCGCCCCTGCCAGGCTTCGCCCGGCCGCCGCGCTTCACCTTCTGAGGGCGTTTTCCCGCGTGCTTCGGGACTACCAATGCCGTTCCGCAGAGTGCTAGGGTGCTTGCCACAGATGAGGGTAGAACGATGCGTATCCGGCCCAGCTTGAGGCACGCCCGCAGCGCGGTTGCGTGCGTCCTCGCGGTCGGGCTCGGTGGTGCGTCCAACGCGTGGTCGCAGAGCCTGATCGAGGCCCTGTCGACGACCTACAACAGCAACCCGGACCTGCTCGCCAGCCGCGCCATCCTGCGCCAGACCGACGAGACGCTGGCCCAGGCGGTCGCCAACTGGCGCCCGCGCGTGACGCTGAGCGTCGAGTACAACAAGGTCGAGCTGGACAGCATCCGGCCGACGTCGCCCGTCACCGGTCCGGCCGGCACGACGGCGACCTATTTCTCGCTGAACGGCAAGTTCACGACCCTGCAGATGGTCCAGCCGCTGTTCCGCGGCGGCAAGACGGTGGCCGAAACCAAGCAGGCGCAGTCGAACATCCAGGCGCAGCGCGCCCAGCTCGCCGAGACCGAGCAGACCGTGCTCCTGTCGGCGGTGACGTCCTATGCCGACCTGATCCAGAACATCGGCATCGCCGATGCGCGCCGCAACAACGTGCGCGTCCTCGTGCAGCAGCTCGACGCCACGCGCGAGCGCTTCCGGGTCGGCGAGCTCACGATCACCGACGTCTCGCAGTCGGAAGCCCGTCTCGAGCTGGCCAAGGCCGACCTCGTGCAGGCGGAGACCAACGTCCGCATCGCCGAGGCCGCGTTCCAGCGGACGATCGGCAAGAAGCCGGGCAAGCTCGGCGAGATCCCGCTGATCGGCGGCCTGCCGTCCTCGGAAGAGGAGGCGATCGGGCTGGCCATGGATTCCGGTCCGCGCGCCGTCTCGGCGGCGCACCGCATCACGGCGGCGAACTACGGCGTGAACACCGCCGTCGGCGATCTGCTGCCGCAGGTCAACCTTGTCGGCGCGCTGCAGCAGCAGTTCGACCTCCAGATGCCGACCGACCAGTACTACACCTACGCGGCGCGCCTGCAGGCGACGATCCCGATCTACCAGAACGGCAGCGAATGGTCGCGCGTGCGTTCGGCGCGCGAGCTGGTCGCCCAGCGCCGCAACGAGCTCGACAGCGCGCGGCGCGCGGTGGCCGAGAACGTCATTCGCGCCTGGCGCCAGCTCGATTCCTCGCGCTCGCGCGTGACGTCGTTCGAATCGCAGGTCCGCGCCAACGAAGTCGCGCTGAACGGTGTGCGCCAGGAAGCGCTGGTCGGCTCGCGCACGACCCTCGACGTGCTGAACGCCGAGCAGGAGCTGCTGAATTCGCAGGTCAACCTGATCCAGGCGCGCCGCGACGTGCAGGTCTCGTACTACGGCGTGCTCTCGGGCATCGGCCGCCTGACCGCGCGCACCCTGGCGCTGCCCGTCGAGTATTACGACGAGGAGCGCTACTACAAGGATGTCGGCTCGCGCTGGATCGGCTGGGGCAGCAGCGGCGAATCGGGAACGGGCCAGATCCCGCCGGCCACCACGCAGTCCGGCGTGGCCGGCAGCGCGCCGGCGAGCAGCGGCAGCGGCCGATGAGCGACAGCAAGGGCAATCCGAACGATCCCTCGATGGACGACATCCTGGCGTCCATCCGCAAGATCATCTCCGACGACGAGGCGCGTGCGCAGGTCGCGGGCCAGCGTGCGGCCAGCCCGCCGGCCAATCCCTCGGGGCGCCCGTCGGTCGTGCCCCCCGCGCCGCGTTCCGCGCCGTCGTCCGCGCGCGACGATGTGCTGCTGCTCACCGATCTCGTCGAGGATCCCAAGACCACGTCCGACGCCCAGCCGGTGCCGCTGCCGCGCATCGATCCGGTGCAGGCGACCGAGATGCCGCAGCCTTCCGTCGAGCCGCCGCACGGTGAGCCGCTGGTCGGCGCCGGCGTGGCGGGGGCCGCCAGCTCGGCCTTCTCGCGCCTCAACCAGGCGGTGCAGGACAGCGTCCCGCCGCCTGCCGCGCAGGACCCCGGCCCGACGATCGGCAACGGCGGCAAGACCGTGGAGGATCTCGTGAAGGAGATGCTGCGGCCGATGCTGAAGGAGTGGCTCGACAAGAACCTGCCGCCGATGGTCGAGCGCTATGTCGAACGCGAGATTTCCCGGCTGACCCGCCGCTGACCCCAGGCACCCACCAGAATCCAACGCCACGGTGCCGCAACCGTGGCGTTTTTCGTTATAAGGCTACCGATGCTCGACAAGACCTACGACCCGAAGGAAATCGAAGCCCGCCGCTACCCTGAATGGGAGCAGGCCGGGGCTTTCCGCGCGCACCCCGAGTCTCCGAAGCAGCCTTACTGCATCGTCATCCCGCCGCCGAACGTCACCGGCAGCCTGCACATGGGCCATGCGCTCGACAA
>CAYRBQ010000558.1:0-3168 GCA_964422305.1 uncultured Reyranella sp.
CCCTGCAGCACTGGCCTCACAGTCCCGAGGCGCCTCCCGTGGAGCAGGGGGAGGCACCCATTCGGGACGCGCCTTTCAGCTACACCCCCGGACCGTCTCCAGATGGACAACGAACGAAAACGAAGGAAGCCAATTTTGGGCGTCCTCACTTTGTCCACGTGGTTGGAGAAACGCCTATTTCACCGACACTTTCCGTGCCGGCGAGCGTGGGGGCGAACACCCCTTGTCATCCATCGGGGTGCGCAAAACCGGAGAATTGAGAGATGCGCGAATTACCGTCCGTAGCCGAGATGGATCAGGTCGGCCACGTCGCCGAACGTGTCGGCTGGCAGGGTACGCCACAGGTCGAGGACCGTAAGCCGTTGGCCCTGGCGCTTGCACAGCGACGGGTCCAGCTCCTTGTACTGCGGCCAGCCGGTGGCGACGATCAGCAGGTCGGCGTCGCGCACCGCGCCCTCGAGCGAGGAGGCCCCGACGACCTTCTCCCCCAGCACCCCGAGTGCGGCGTCCTGGGCGAGTGGATCGTGCACCGTGACGAGATAGCCCGCATCGGCAAGCCTGGCGGCCAGCTTCACGCTGTGGCTTTCCTCCACGACCGGCGTCTGTGGCTTGTAGGACAGACCGAGGATGGCGATCTTGGTGCCGGCCTTGGCGAACTTGGCAACGAGGTCGGAAAGCCGATCGATCTGGAAGTTGTTGATGCGGTCGGTCGCTTCAGCCACGTCGGCGCGGGCGCCCAGCTTGCGTGCCAGGGCAGCGAAAGCCACGTTGTCGCGCGGAAAGCACGGGCCGCCATAGCCCATCGCCCCCTTCAGGTACTTGGCGCCGATGCGGGTGTCGGCACCCAACGCCTTGGTGACAACGTCGACGTCGGCCCCCGGCAGGCGGTCGCAGATGTCGGCCAGCATGTTGGCGTAGGAGATCTTGGTGGTGACGTAGGTGTTGACCGAGATCTTGGTCAGCTCGGCGCTCACCCAGTTCATGCGCTGCACCGGCGGTTTCTTCTCGCACATCTGCAGGTAGATCTCGGCCAGCATGTCGCCGGCCTTGGCGTCGCTCTGGCCCACCAGGATCGAATCGGGATAGAGCATGTCGCGCACGACGCTGCCCAGCGCGATGAATTCCGGATTGTAGCAGAGGCCGAGTTCGGGGCCGATCTTGCGGCCCGAGGCTGCCTCGAGGGCCGGTGCGATCTCGGCCGCCATGGTGCCCGGCATCACGGTGCTGGTGATGACCACCATGTGGTAGCCCTTCTTCTTGCGCAGGGCCTTGCCCAGCGTCTCCATCGCCTGCAGTACGAAGCGGTTGGAAAAGAACCCGGTGCTGTCCGACGGAGTCGGCACGATCACGAAGCTGGCGTCGCTCTTCTGGATCGCCTCGTCGGCGTCCATGGTCGCGGTAAGGCGCTGCTTGTTGGCGGCGATCAGCTCGTTGAGCTGGGGTTCGACGATCGGCATCCTGCCGGCGTTCATGGCGTCCACGAACGTCTTGTTCACGTCGAGACCGATGACGGTGAAGCCGCGGCTGGCGAGGACGGCCGCGAGGGGAGCACCGAGCTTGCCGAGGCCGACGACGTTAACGCGAGGCAGAGTACCGTTGGTCATTTCCAGGTCCGTTTTGAGGGCCGGTACTGATACTGGCGCTCGCGCTCGGACGCCACTGGGAATTTGCGGCCGCCTGAGGGCCAAACACCGCTTGCGCCCACCCGTCGCAGGGGCGAAAAATCCGCGCCGGTAGGCGGCAGGAGCGAGGGAAACGAATGAAAGTCGAGTTTTCGGCCTTTCCGAAGGCCTTTTCGGGCAATGTCGCGGTCCTCGTGGGTGCCGACAAGCAGCTTCTGGGCACGGCGCAGTCCCTCGACAACTCGTCCGGCGGGGCCGTCACGGCGGCAATCGGCGCAGGCCGCTTCACCGGCGCCAAGAACCAGACGGCCACAATCCTGGGCAACACCGGCGGTGTCGCCCGCTTGATGCTGCTCGGCGCCGGAAAGGGACGGGAGCTCGATGCTCGCACGGCGGAAGGGCTGGGTGGCATCGTTGCCGCCGAGGCCAACGCCGCCGGCCACAAGGCCGTGACCGTGGTCGTGGACCCGGTGAAGGGCAGCAAGCTCACGCCGGGCCAGATCGCTGCCCGCATTGCGCTGGGCGCCCGGCTGCGCAACTACCGCTTCGACAAGTACAAGACCAAGGACAAGCCCGAGCAGAAGCTATCGCTGGAGCAGCTCACGGTCGTGGTCGGCGGCCCGGCCGAAGCCCGCAAGGCCTATGCCGCGCTCGAGCCCACGATCGACGCCGTCTTTCTGACGCGCGATCTGGTCAGCGAGCCCGCCAACGAGCTCTACCCCGTCGAGTTCGCTCGCCGCGCCAAGGAGCTCTCGAAGCTCGGCGTTAAGGTCGAGGTCCTGGGCGAGGCCGAGATGAAGAAGCTCGGCATGAACGTGTTGCTTGCCGTCGGGCAGGGCAGCGAGCGTCAGTCGCAGCTCCTGGTGATGCGCTGGATGAATGGGCCGAAGAGCCAGGCGCCGATCGCGCTGATCGGCAAGGGCGTGACGTTCGACACCGGTGGCATCTCGCTGAAGCCCGCCGCGGGCATGGAAGATATGAAATGGGACATGGGCGGTGCCGGCGCCATCACCGGTGCGATGCGGCTGATCGCCGGCCGCAAGGCCAAGGCGAACGTCGTGGGTGTGTGCGCCCTCGTCGAGAACATGCCGGACGGCAATGCCACGCGACCCGGCGACGTCGTGAAGTCGATGTCGGGCCAGACGGTCGAAATCATCAATACCGACGCCGAGGGCCGGCTGATCCTTTGCGACGCGATGTGGTACGCCCAGGAGAAGTTCAAGCCGCAGGCCATGGTCGAGCTGTCGACGCTGACGGGCGCGATCATCATTTCGCTGGGCCACGAACGGGCCGGCCTGTTCTCCAACAATACGCAGCTCTCAAACCGACTGCGAGCGGCGGGCTCCCAGATCGGCGAGAAACTCTGGCGCATGCCGCTCGGCCCCAAGTACGACAAGCTGATCGACTCCGAGATCGCCGACATGAAGAACGTCAGCAACGGCCGGGACGGCGGCTCGATTACCGCTGCACAGTTCCTGCAGCGCTTCGTGCAGGAAGGTGTCGCCTGGGCGCATCTCGATATCGCGGGTGTGGGCTGGTCGAGCAA
>CAYRBQ010000559.1:0-3167 GCA_964422305.1 uncultured Reyranella sp.
CCCTTCAGCGCGCCCGAGCTGCCGATGGCGTCGCGGAATGGATTGTAGAAGGCCGATGCGTACTTGGCGGCGTAGGACATGATCTGCTCGTGCTGGAAGCCCCTGGCGTCCAGCGCCGTGCGGATCGCGCCGATGCGGCCGTCCATCATGTCGGACGGCGCCTGGATGTCGGCGCCGGCCTCGGTCTGCACGATCGCCTGCTTGACCAGCGCCTCGACCGACTCGTCGTTCAGGATCACGCCGTCGCGCACGATGCCGTCGTGGCCGTCGCTGTTGAACGGGTCGAGCGCCACGTCGCAGACGATGCCGATGTCGGGCACGGCCTTCTTCGCCGCCGTGATGGCGCGGCAGACGAGGTTGCCGGGATTGTAGGCTTCGCGCGCGTCGGGCGTCTTTGCCTTGGGATCGGTCTCGGGGAAGATCGCGACCGCGGGAATGCCGAGGTCGCGCGCTTCCTTCACGGCCTCGACGAAGAGATCGACCGAGAGCCGGTCGACGCCGGGCATCGACTCCACGGGTGTCCGGGAGCGGGTGCCCTCCTGCACGAACACAGGCCAGATCAGGTCGTCGACCGAGAGCTTCGTCTCGGCGACCAGGCGGCGGGACCAGTCCTCGCGGCGGTTGCGGCGGAGCCGGGTCGTGGGATAGCGGCCGAGGGTCGTGAATCGTTTCGCCATGCGCGCCTTATGGCGTGAACCGCCAAGGCCCGCAATGTATGATCATGTCGCAATGGATTTCACCCTGAACGAAGACCAGCGGGCTTTCCGCGACACGGCGCGCCAGTTCGCCACGGAACGCATGCTGCCCGAGGCCGCGCGCTGGGATGCCGAGAAGACCTTTCCGGAGGCGGCATTGCGCGAGGCCGCCGCCCTGGGCTTCGGCGGCATCTATGTGAAGGACGACGTGGGCGGCAGCGGCCTCAGCCGCTTCGACGCCGCCCTCATCATGGAGGAGCTGGCGGCGGCCTGCCCCAGCACCGCGGCCTACATCTCGATCCACAACATGGCCGCCTGGATGATCGACGGCTTCGGCGACGATCAGCAGCGCCGACGCTTTCTGCCCAAGCTCTGCTCGATGGAGCACTTCGCGAGCTACTGCCTCACCGAGCCGGGCGCCGGATCGGATGCAGCGGCGCTCGCGACGCGCGCCGAGCTGCACGGCGACCATTACATCGTGAACGGCACGAAGGCCTTCATCTCGGGCGGCGGCCGCAGCGACATCTATGTCGTGATGCTGCGCACCGGCGGGCCGGGAGCGGGGGGCGTCTCGACGCTCGTCGTCGAGGCGGGAACGCCCGGCCTCTCGTTCGGCAAGCAGGAGCAGAAGCTCGGCTGGAACAGCCAGCCGACCGCGGCGGTGATCTTCGAGAACTGCAAGGTACCGGTCGCCAACCGGCTGGGGCCCGAGGGCCACGGCTTCAAGATCGCGATGATGGGCCTCGACGGCGGGCGCATCAACATCGGCGCCTGCTCGCTGGGCGGCGCGCGCGCCTGCCTGGAGACCGCCTCGCGCTACGTGGTCGAGCGCAGGCAGTTCGGCCAGCCGATCGCCGACTTCCAGGCGACACAGTTCAAGCTCGCCGACATGGCGACCGAGCTCGATGCGGCGCGGTTGATGATCTGGCGGGCGGCCTCGCTGCTCGACGCCAAGTCGCCGGAGGCGACGCAGGCCGCCGCCATGGGCAAGCGCTTCGCGACCGACGTGGGCTTCCGGGTCGTCAACGAGGCGCTGCAACTGCATGGCGGATACGGCTACTTGAAGGACTTCCCCATCGAGCGCTATCTCCGCGACCTGCGCGTGCACCAGATCCTCGAAGGCACCAACGAGATCATGCGCGTGATCATTTCGCGCCGTTTGCTGATGGGTTGATTGGAAATGTCTGAGCCTGAGATCTTGTTTGAGGTGAAGGACGGGCTGGGCGTGATGACGCTCAACCGGCCGAAGGTCCTGAACTCCCTGTCGCACGGGATCATCCTCGAGATGGAACGGGTGATGCCGGAGTGGGAGAAGGACCCCAAGATCAAGGCGGTGGTCCTGCGCGGCGCCGGCGATCGGGCCTTCTCGGCGGGCGGCGATGTGGCCGGGCTCTATCGGGAGATGCGCGACAATCCGTCGGGCACCCTGCGCCGCGACTTCTTTCGCGACGAGTACATCGTCAACCGGCGCATCTACCGCTACGCCAAGCCGTGGATCTCGCTGATCGACGGCATCAACATGGGCGGCGGCGTCGGCCTCTCGGCGCACGGCTCGCACTCGATCGTCACCGAGAAGTACCTGTTCGCCATGCCCGAGACGACGATCGGGCTCTTTCCCGACGTGGGCGGCGGCTATTTCCTCACGCGCCTGCCGGGCGCGCTGGGCACCTTTCTGGCGCTCACCAGCTATCGCCTCAAGGCGGCGGACGCGGTGTGGGCGGGCATCGCCAATGCCTTCGTGCCGAGCGCCAGGATCAACGATCTGCAGGCAGCTCTCGGCGCGGCCGACCTCTCCGGCCCACGCGCCGACGAGAAGGTCGACGCGGTGGTGGCGAAATTCGCGGGCGACGCCGGCGATCCGACCTTGCCGGCGCTGATGCCGGAGATCGACCGCTGCTTCTCGGCCGAGACGCTGCAGGAAATCGTGGCCCACCTGAAGGCGTCGAACAGCGAGTTCGCGCAGAAGCAGCTTGCGGCCCTTATGAAGCTCTCGCCGCTCTCGATGGCGATCACCCTGGAGCAGCTCAAGCGCTGCGCCAACCGGTCGTTCGAGGACACGATGACCATCGAGTACCGCATGTCGCAGCGCTGCATGCAGAAGGGCCACGACTTCTTCGAGGGCGTGCGTGCGCTCCTGATCGACAAGGATCAGAAGCCGCAGTGGAACCCGCCGACCATCGAGGGCGTGAGCCGCGCCATGGTCGAGGAGCATTTCAAGCCGGTCGCGAACGACCTGACCTTCTAGGGAGAGAAACGATGGCGAAGATCGCCTTCATCGGCCTCGGCAACATGGGCGGCCCGATGGCCGCCAACCTCGTGAAGGGCCAGCACCAGGTGGCCGCCTTCGATCTGTCCGCCGACGCCGTGAAAGCGGCGGTCGACAAGGGCGCCAAACAGGCTGCGTCGGCGGCCGAGGCGGTGAAGGGCGCGGAAATCGTCGTCACCATGCTGCCGGCCGGCCAGCATGTGCGC
>CAYRBQ010000560.1:0-3165 GCA_964422305.1 uncultured Reyranella sp.
CAACCGCCAGCAGCGTGTCGTAGATCATGTAGCCGTGGTTGCGCACGATGTAGGCGGTCGTCCAGACCGGGTCGACGATCTTGACGTCCGAATGCATGACGACCTTCAGCGTCTGCGCTTCAGCCGATACCGAGAACAGTGCTGCCGTTGCGGCAGCGAGCGCCCATTTAACACTCCGCATAGACCTGCCTCCTTGTTCTCTCGTTATCCCGACTCTATCGTCCCTGGGCGGTCCCCATGCAATCCTTATGCAACAGGTGTGCCCCGCAGGAGCCTCGCCTCATGACCTCCCGACCGACCTCGATCCGAAACGTCTCCTGGGCCGTGGTCCGGGATGGCTCAGCCCGCAGGCACGTTTACCGGCGCGAGCTCGACCTCCATCTGAAGGACGGCCGCATCGCCGAGATTACGCCGGCCGGCGCAAGGCCGTCCGGTCCTGGCGAGGAGACGATCGACGGCAACGGGCTGCTGGCGCTGCCGGGGCTGGTCAACATCCACTCCCATCCCTCGACCGAACCGGGCTACCGCGGCGTCCGCGAGGACCATGGCGTGCCGGAGCAGCAGATGACGGGCCTGATGGAGCGCCTGCAGGCCTTCAGGCTGGGCGAGGACGGGCGCCAGGGTGCCGCGACGCTCGCCTATTCGGAGATGATGCGTGCCGGCACCACGACCGCCGTCGACGTCACCGTGCCGTTCGACGGCTGGCTCGAGACGATGGCCGAGAGCGGCATGCGCTTCTACGCCGCGCCGACCTTCGCCTCGGCGCGCTGGGGCATGTCGTCGCCGCAGACCGTGACCTGGAAATGGGACGAGGCGGCGGGCTTCGCGCAGTTCGAGAAGGCGAAGAAAGTGATGGACGACGCCGAGTCGCATAATTCGCGACGGCTCGACGCCATGGTGTTTCCCGCCCAGATCGATACGGTGACACCCGAGCTGTTCTCCGCCGGCCGCAAGCATGCCGACGACAAGGGCCGCCGCTTCTCGACCCATATCTGCCAGTCGGTGGTCGAGGTGCGCGAGATGATCCGGCGCCACAACATGACGCCGATCCAGTGGGCCGCAGAGCAGGGGCTGATGAAGTCGGACTCGATCATGGCGCATTGCATCCTGCTGGACGACCATCCGCAGATCCGCTGGCACACGACCAAGGATCTCGACCTGATCGCCGAGGCGGGCGCCTCGGTCGCGCACTGCCCGCAGCCTTTCGCGCGCTACGGCCTCGCCATGGACCATGTCGGCCGCTACCGCGCCCGCGGCGTCAACGTGGGACTCGGCACCGACTGCGCCCCGCACAACCTGATCGAGGAGATGCGGCTCGCCATCGTCGCCGGTCGCCTGATGAGCGAGGACATCCGGAGCCTCGACACGGCCGGCGCCTTCGAGGCGGCAACCTTCGGCGGGGCGGCGGCGCTCGGGCGGGACGACATCGGCGCGCTGGGACCGGGGATGGCCGCCGACATCGTGCTGGTCGATCTCAACCATCCGCTGATGCAGCCGGCGCGCGATCCGTTGCGCTCGTTCGTTTTCCACGCCGCCGACCGTTCCGTGCGGACCGTCATCGTCGACGGCGAGATCGTACTGCAGGACGGCGAGCCGGTGAATCTCGACCCGAAGGCTGCGATGGAGAAGCTCGCGGAAGCGCAGGCGCGCATGATCCGCGAGACGGTCAATCTCGACTACGCCCAGCGACCCGGCGACCAGATCTCGCCGCTGTCGCTGCCGATCTCCTGAGCTAGTGCGGCTTCCGATCAAGTTGAACCGCAGGCGGTTCAACTTGATCGGAAACGCGTTGTTCGACGGGCCTCGATTATGGGCATAGTCCGTTCGGCTGATTCCAGCCGAACGGACTATGCTTTAGGCGGCCTTCGCGGCCTCGGCAGGCGACAGCGCCTGCTCGACCGCATCCTCGACCTTCTCGAGCCAGATGAACTCGAGTGTCTTGCGCACATCCTCGGGGATGTCGTCGAAGTCGCGCCGGTTGCGCGCCGGCAGCATCACGCGCGTGATGCCCGCCGCCGCGGCGGCCACGACCTTTTCCTTGATGCCGCCCACCGGCAGGACCAGCCCGCGCAGGCTGATCTCGCCCGTCATTGCCGTATCGCTGCGGATCGTGCGGCCGGTCAGCAGCGAGGCGAGCGCCATGAACATGGCCACTCCGGCACTCGGGCCATCCTTGGGCGTGGCGCCGGCCGGCACATGGACATGGATGTCGTGCTTCTCGAACAGCGCGGGATCGACGCCGATCGAGGCCGCCTTGCTCTTGATCAGGCTGAGCGCGGCCTGCGCGCTCTCGCGCATCACCTCGCCGAGCTGTCCGGTCAGGATCAGGCGGCCACCGCCCGGCGCCCGCGTCGCCTCGATGAACAGGATGTCGCCGCCCACCGGCGTCCAGGCGAGGCCGGTCGCGACGCCCGGCACCGAGGTGCGCATGGCCACCTCATTTTCGAAGCGCACCGGCCCCAACAGGGGCTCGATGTCGGCGGTGCCGATCCGCGCCTTGCTCGCCTTGCCTTCGGCCACCTCGACCGCGACATGGCGCAGCGCGCGGCCGATCTCGCGCTCCAGCCAGCGGACGCCGGCCTCGCGCGTGTAGCCGTCGATGATCAGCCGCAGAGCCGGATCGTCGATACCGGCCTGCTCGGCAGTGAGGCCGTTGGCCTCGAGCTGGCGGCGCACGAGGTAGCGCTTGGCGATCTCGAGCTTCTCGCCCGCCGTATAGCCGGTGAGCTGGATCACCTCCATGCGGTCGCGCAGCGGTCCGGGGATGTTCTCCAGCATGTTGGCCGTGGCGATGAACACCACGCGGCTCAAGTCGAACGGCACGTCGAGATAGTTGTCGCGGAACGTGCCGTTCTGCTCGGGGTCGAGCACTTCCAGCATCGCCGCCGACGGATCACCGTGGATGCCGGCGCCCATCTTGTCGATCTCGTCCAGCATCATCACGCAGTCGCGCGAGCCCGCCTTGCGGATCGCCTGGATGATGGTGCCGGGCAGCGCGCCGATATAGGTCCGTCGATGGCCGCGGATCTCGGCCTCGTCGTGGACGCCGCCGAGACTGACGCGCGCGAACTTGCGGCCCATGGCGCGGGCGATCGAGCGGCCGAGCGAGGTCTTGCCGACGCCCGGCGGGCCCGAGAAGCAGAGGATCGGCGCCTTGCCTTCGGG
>CAYRBQ010000561.1:0-3160 GCA_964422305.1 uncultured Reyranella sp.
CGTCGTCGATCTCGAAGGCGGGCATCGCGCCGTTGTGCCAGCGCACGCGGATCTTCTCGCCCTGCCGGTCCATCTCGTCCTGCAGCGCCCGCGCCATCGCGCGGTCGTCGAGAATCACCTCCTCCAGGCCGGCGCCGTGGTCGCGCAGTGCCCGCGCGATCGGGTCGCGCTCGCCGGGCACCCGCGCGGTGAGCTCGGCCGGCGGATCGACGTCGAAGGCCTGCCGGCGGATCTTCTCCCAGCGCTCCATCACGTTGGCCGCGTCGTCGCGCAGCAGCTCGGCCGAAGCGCCGGCCGCGGCGGTGCGCAGCACGACACCGCCTTCGAGGAGGCCTTCGACATGGCCGCGCAGCCGGTCGCGCTCGGACTCGCCCGTGATGCGGCGCGAGAAGCTCACGCCCGTGCCGACCGGGTGATAGACGAGGTAGCGGCCGGTCACGGCGAGGTTCATCGACAGTCGCGGGCCCTTGTCGCCCTCGTCGTCGTGGCGCACCTGCGCCAGCACCGGCGCGCCGGGCGGCGGCCAGTCCTCGCCGCCGGCGCGATCCTCGGCGCGCAGGAAGCCCGAGCGGCCGATGCCAATGTCGACGAAGGCGGCGTCGAGCTCGGGCATCACCCGTTCCAGACGGCCGAGGAAGATGCCGTCGACGTGGCTGGCCTTGTCGCGGCGCACGACCTGCAGCTCGACGAGCCGGCCTTCAGCCACCAGCGCCATCAGGAAGGCGCGCGGCATGACGTGACAGATCAGCCGGTCGACCCGGCTCACGGCGCCACCGACTTCAGCAGCGCCACCGTCTCGAACAGCGGCAGGCCGACCACGTTGCTGTAGGAGCCGGAGATGAAGTCGACGAAGGCCGCCGCGCGGCCCTGGATGGCGTAGCCACCTGCCTTGCCCCGCCACTCGCCGCTTTCGACATAGGCGTCGATCTCGGCCTGCTCCAAGCGCTTGAACCGCACCACGGTCTCGACCAGGCGCGTGCGGACCCTGCCCGCCGGCCCGACGGCGGCAACGCCGCCCATGACGCGATGGCGGCGGCCCGACAGGAGCTTCAGGCAGGCCCGGGCCTCGGTTTCCACTTCCGCTTTCGGCAGGATACGCCGACCGCAGACCACGACGCTGTCGGCGGCGAGCACGATCGCACCGGGGTGGCGGGATGCCACGGCCGCCAGCTTGGCCTCGGCCATGCGCAGGGCATAGCCGCGCGGCAACTCGCGCGGCCGGGGAGTCTCGTCGATGTCTGCGGGGTCGATCTTCGCGGGCTCCAGTCCCACCTGTCGCAACAGGTCGAGCCGGCGCGGTGACGCGGAGGCCAGGATGAGCGGGGAGATCGGCGAGGCGGCCAACGCCTACTTGAAGCGGAAGGTGATGCGGCCCTTGGTCAGGTCGTAAGGCGTCATTTCGACGGTGACGCGGTCGCCTGCCAGCACGCGGATGCGGTTCTTGCGCATCTTGCCCGACGTGTGGGCGAGGATCGTGTGGTCGTTGTCGAGCTTCACGCGGAACATCGCGTTCGGCAGCAACTCGGACACCACGCCCGTGAACTCGATCAGATCTTCCTTGGCCATCCGGCCTCCGGCTGGAGTGAAAGTGGGAAAGCGGCCGGAAAATGGGCTGCAGCAGGGGTTTAGTCAACCGTGCGGAGGTGGACAGGCGGCTTCTCAGCCGCCCCCGCCTCCCCTATACAGTTTGCGGCTGCGGACGCCCGGGGGAAGGAAGGACCAGCAAAATGAACACACCGCGTATCTCCGGCCTGCTGGCCGCCCTCCTGCTGGCGCCCCTTGTGCTGATGCCGGCACTGGCCGCCGCCCAGGCACCGCCGCCCAAGGCCGCGACAGCCCCCAATGCGATCACGCATCCTGCACAGAAGACCATCGGCAAGCCCACCGCGCGGCAGTATTCGACGGCGCTGATCGTGATCAACGCCCGCGGAGCCAGGCTCGACGGCCAGAAGCTGGTGCTCGACGGCGTGATGCCGACCGCCACCCTGTTCACCAGCCGCCCGACCCGCACGGTCGGCCACATGGTGACGCCGGACATGGCCGAGATCTGGCGCACCGGCAGCTTCGCCAAGGATCCGCCCAACGCCACGATCTCGGTGTTCCACAAGGACGGCTCGAACGTCTCCGACCTCGTGGTCGTGCTGAAGACGGCCAGGCTCGAGGGCGAAAAGCTCACCTTCGATGTCGACGTGCTCGAGGGCAGCCTCGGTGCCGCCGACGGCCCGGCCTCCCTGTTCATCGACACGATCTGGTTCGGCATCGGCTCGCACGGCGCGCAGTATTACGGCCAGACCCAGACGACCGGCGGCGAGACGCCGGCCATCGGCGACCCGAACGGCACCAGCACCTTCAACGGCTGGCCGAACGCCTCGCCCAACTCGCCCTATCGCGCGCCGCCGCAGGACCAGCCGGGGGGCGCCACCGCGCCGCCGCCGCCGGACATCGATCCGCGCTACCAGCAGCGCTACAACGCGCCGACCTGCGGCAAGCCCCCGCTCCTGCCCTGCTACTGAGCCGCACGGTGAATGCCATGAAGACCCTCCGCCTCCCCGTCGCGCTCGCCACCGCGGTCGCCGCTCTCGGCCTCGCCGTCTCCGCCGCCGCGCAGACCGCGCCCGCCCCTCAACCGACCGTGCAGGGCCTGCCCAAGGTCGTGGGCAGCGCGCGCCACCCGCGCCTCGTGCCCTCGATGTTCGTGCTCAACGCCCGCGCCGCCAGGCTGCAGGACAACAAGCTGATCCTCGAGGGCATCGCGCCGAGCGCCATCGTGTTCGCCGATCGCCCGGTCCGCTCGGCCGGCCACATCATGCTGAGCCACGTCCTGGAGGAGTGGCACAGCCGCGCCCCGAACTCCTTCGCCAAGGACCCGCCCAACGCCACGGTGTCGGTGCTGAACAAGGCGAAGGCGAGCGTGGTCGATGCGGTGGTCACCTTGAAGTCGCCGAAGCTCGAGGGCGACAGGCTCACCTTCGACGTCGACGTGCTCGAGGGCGACCTCGCGGGCGCCGACGGCGGCGCCTCGGTGTTCATGGACCTGATCAACCTGCCCGCGCCGCGCCACAGCTCGCACCGCGGCGCCTGGTACTCGGGCTCACACTGAACGCGCTCGTAGTCGCTTTCCTCCCCCGTCTCGGGGGAGGTGCCGCGTCATACGCGGCGG
>CAYRBQ010000562.1:0-3153 GCA_964422305.1 uncultured Reyranella sp.
ATGCCCAGCGTGTTCTTGAGCGGCCCGTAGATCAGCAGGCCGCCCAGGCCGTAGAGCAGGCGATCGCCGACCGAGACGCTCCTGCCGTCGAGCAGTGCCGGCCCGACGCGGCGCGCCACGCCCATGAAGAACTGGAAGAGCCGGCGCTTCAGCAGTCCGGCATCCTCCATGCGGATGGTGACCTGGGTGATCAGGTTCTCGAGCACCCGCGGCGGCGCGAAGTAGTAGGTCGGCCCAATCTCGCGCAGATCGGTCATCACCGTCGAAGCCGATTCCGGGCAGTTGACGACCAGGCCGACGACATAGCCCTGGGCGTAGGAGAAGATGTGGTCGCCGACCCAGGCCATCGGCAGGTAGGAGAGCAGCTCGTCGCCCGCCCGCAGGCCGTCGAAACGGGCGCCCGCCTCGGCTGCCCAGACGAGATTGTCGTAGGTCAGCAGTGCTCCCTTGGGTCGGCCGGTCGTGCCGGACGTATAGAGCATGATCGCATCGTCGCTGCCGTGCCCCTTGGCGACTTCGGAGGAAACCGTGTCGGGGTGCGCCGCCAGCCTTTTAGCGCCGCGCTCCTGGACCTCCGCCCACGACAGCAGGCCCTCGTAGTGACGCATGCCGCGCGGGTCGACGTACAGGATCGTCTCCAGCGACGGCACCTTCTTCTGGATCTCGAGCAGCTTGTCGACCTGCTCCTGGTTCTCCGCCAGCGCGAAGCGTGCGCCGGCATGCTCGACGACGTAGGCGAGCTCGTCGGCGACCGAGTCCTGGTAGACCGGCACCGGCAGGCCGCCCAGCGACTGGGCCGCGCACATCGACCAGTAGAGCCTCGGCCGGTTGTCGCCGACCACGATCAGCCGGTCGCCGCGCCGGAAACCCAGATCGGCCAGCCCGGCCGCCAGCAGCCCCACCTCGTGCGCGACGCGCGCCCAGTCGTAGGTCTGCCAGATGCCGTATTCCTTCTCCCGGTAGGCGGGCGCGTCGGCGCGGGTCCGCGCCAGCTCCGCCAGCCGCTTCGGAAACGTGTCCAGCCCGTCGGTGGCGGTGGTCGCCGTGCCCGTCGTCATCCCTGCATTCGCTCCCATGGCCCGCCGTTCGTTTGCTTAGCGCCGCGGCAGTTCCGTCAGGCAGATAGCCACAGGCGCTTCCAGCCGGTCAAGCCACAGGCTGGCGCCTTGACCGCGACAGAACGGCTCCGGAAAAGACGATATGTCTTCCTCCGACATGCTTCTCGATCTCGGTGACCGCACGCTGCGGGCGCGCCGGCTCGTGCCTGCCCACGACGACGGGCTGGAGCGCACCACGCTGATGTTTCTCCATGAAGGGCTGGGCTGTATCGAGATGTGGCGCGACTTCCCGCAGAAGCTCTGCGACGCCACGCGCTGCCGTGGCATCGTCTACGATCGCACCGGTTACGGTCGCTCGAGCCGGTGGCCGGCGCCGCCCGGCGCGCGCTACATGGAGATCGAGGCCGACCTCGTGCTGCCGAGGCTTCTGGGCGTGCTCGGCGTGGAGGATTGCGTGCTGGTCGGCCACAGCGACGGCGGCACGATCGCGCTGAACTACGCCGCCTCCGATCCCGAGGCGCTGCGCGCAGTGGTGACCCTGGCGGCACACGCGATCAACGAGCCGGTCAGCGTCGAGGCAATCGTCAAGGCGCGCGCCGCCTTCGCCGCGGGCGACCTGCGGCAGCGGCTCGCCAAGCATCACGACGATGTCGATGGTGCGTTCCATCTCTGGTCGGACGCCTGGGTGGCGCCGGGCTTCGAGCCGATGGATGCGAACGGAAGGCTGCCCGGCGTGCAGGTGCCGGTGCAGGCGATCCAGGGCGAGGACGACGAGTACGGCAGCGAGCTGCAGCTCGGGATCATCGCCGGCAAGGTCGGCGGCTATTGCGAAACCAGGCTGGTGCCGGGCTGCGGGCACAGCCCGCACCTGCAGCAGCCGGCCTATGTCCTGTCCGAGATCACGCGCTTCATCGCGCCCTTGGCGCTCGCAGGCTGACTAGAGCCGCTTCAGCTCGCTGGCGGCTGCCCAGTTCAGCTCCGAGACGGTCGGGCAGCGTGCCTGGGCGAGCTGGAACTGCTCGCGCGCCCTCTGCCTGTCGCCGCGGCGGACCGCGTCGATGCCGATGAAGAAGGCGGACGGGCACTTGCCGTTGGCGCGCTTGGCCGCCTCGTCCACCTCCGCGGCGACCTCGAGCTCGCCGGCCGTGCCCTTGCCCAGCAGGAAGCGGGCGATCGGACCGGGCCACTCGTTCAGGCTCTCCGCGCCGGTATCGCGCGCCAGGGCACCGCGGCCGTCGCGCCGGGCGCGCACCTGGGCGGCGTAACGCCACAGAAGCGGCGACAGCTTTGCCTGGAAGGTCGGCCGTCCGGCGAGGCTCGCGTCGAAGTCGTCCGCCGCCTGGGCATAGTTGGCGAGATTGAAGTTGGCATGTCCGCGGAAATACAGCGCCGTGCGGCGCTCGTTGGCGGATTGCTGTCCTGCCAGCGCCTGGTCGAGCAGGCCGAGCGCGCGCTGGAAGTCGGCGATCTGCATGTAGACCTGGGCCTGCGCGACCATCAGCGAGGGGTCGCCGGGCTTGCGCTGGAGCGCGCTGTCGAGCGTGCGCAGCGCCGCCCCGCGGTCGCCGCCGCCGGCAAGACCCGGCAGGGTGGTCGACAGGATGAGCTGCCAGTCGCCCGGCAGGACCTTGCCCATCTCGGCGATGTCCTTCTGGCTGTCGGCTTCGCGGCCGAGACGGCTGAGCTGGAAGGCGCGGATCGAGAGGTAGATCGAGCGGTCCATCGCCGAAAGCTGCGATGCCGACAGGATCTTGTTCAGCGACTCGAGCGTGGTGTTGCGGGCGGCACCGGCCGCCCCCGGGGCTCCGCCCGACGAAAAATCGCGCGAGCTGGGATCCCACGACTCGGTCGCGTTGCGCTGCGCCGTCGCTTCGCCTTGAAGCGCGAGAAGGGCCGCAAAAACCCCCGCTGCCTGCACCATTCGACGTTGCATGGCACCAATCTGGCACAACGGCCCGGAGGCCGCATCCGCCGATTGCCTGCCTGCGTCCGTGCCCCTATTTTGCCACCCGACCGCACAAAACCGACCTTCCAGGAGTATCCATATGGCCGCCGCCCATCCCAACAGCTTCAAGGCCCGCAAGACGCTGAAGGT
>CAYRBQ010000563.1:0-3149 GCA_964422305.1 uncultured Reyranella sp.
TTGGTGAAGCCGTGGATGCCGGACTTGGCGGCGGCATAGTTCACCTGGCCGTACTGGCCACCCTGGCCGTTGATCGAGCCGATGTTGACGATCCGGCCGAAGCCGCGCGTATTCATGCCGTCCCAAACGGCTTTGCTCATGTTGAAGCAGGAGCCGAGGTTGGTGTCGATCACCGCTTCCCACATGTCCCGCGTCAGCCGGCGCATCGTGGAGTCGCGCGTTATGCCGGCATTGTTCACCAGCACTTCGACCGGACCGAGATCCTTCTCGATCTGGGCGACCGCCGCCTGGCAGGCCGCAAAATCGCAGACGTCGAACTTGTAGACGGCGATGCCGGTCTCGCCCTTGAACTTCTGCGCGGCGGCGTCGTTGCCGGCATAGGTGGCGGCGACCTTGTAACCCTTGTCTTTCAACATGCGCGATATCGCAGCGCCGATGCCGCGCGTACCGCCCGTCACCACTGCTACTCGTCCTGCCATTCTTTCCTCCCTTGCAACGACGCCTGCCACTCTAGCCGGTTATCCCCCGCCGCGGGCAAGCGTCAGAATTGCGCGCCGCCGCCGGATAGAGGGTCCCAACAGCCGGTCATAGAACGGCAACCATGAAACCCTTCACCGCCCTGCTCGGCGCCGCCGCCGGGACCCACGCCGCCGATCAGCTCGCGCTCGCCACCCTGCCTCTGACCGCGACCCTTGTCCTGGGCGCCGGCCCCGACCTGCTCGGCCTGCTGGTCGCGGCCCAAAGTGCCGCTTGGCTGCTGGTCTCGCTGCCGGCCGGCGCCTGGATCGACCGGATCCCGCGCCGCCGCATGCTGATCCTCGCCCTGGCCCTCGGCCTGCTGGCATCGATCGTGGCGGTCCTGGCGGCCGCGACCGGGCTGGTGTTCCTGCTGGGGCTCGCCGCCATCGCCGGCGCCTCGGGCACGGTGGTCTATGTGCTGACGTCGGTCTCTCTGCTGCCGAGCCTCGTCGGCTCCGAGGACCTGCCGAAATCCAACGCGCGGCTCGAGCTGGCCCGCGCTCTCGTCAGCCTCGCCGCACCCTTCGCGGCCGGTCTCCTGGCGCAGCATCTCTCGCCGACCTGGGGCTATGTGCTGGCGGCCCTCGGTGCGGCGCTGGCGCTCGGCTGCGTGCTCGCCCTGCCGCGCGGCACGGCGCCCGCCGCCGGTACCCGCCCGTCGCTGGCCGAGGCGATCCGCATCGGCACCGCCTTCGTCGTCCGCCATGAGCTTCTGCGCGGCATCAGCCTCTGTGCGATCTTCTGGAACTTCGCCTTCACTGCCCTGCTCGCGATCTGGGCACCACTGGCGCTCGGCCTGCTGGGTCTCGATCCGGCGCGCATGGGCCTCGCCCAGTCGGCCTACGGCGCGGGCCTCGTGCTGGGCGCCCTGATCGCGCCGATCGCCGCCCGCGAGCTGCCGCCCTTCGTCACGCTGATCTTCGGGCCCGCCGTGTCGGTGGTGGCCGCACTGCTGTTCCTCGCCGCTCCCACGAGCAACGGCTTCCTGCTGCCGGCCGCCGGCTTCTTCCTGGTCGGCTTCGGCCCTATGCTGTGGCTGATCTGCCAGACCACGGTGCGCCAGCTCGTGACCCCGACGCAGCTCATGGGTCGCGTCAATGCGACCGTGCAGACTGCGATCTACGGCGTCCGGCCGCTCGGCGCGCTCGCTGGCGGCTTGGTTGCGGCACAGGCCGGCCTGCAGGCGGCGTTGATGATGATCGCGATCTCCTTCGTCCTGTCCACCCTCGTCATCGTGCTGTCGCCGCTCGGCCGCATGCGCGTCATGCCTGCTGCCTGACAGGGCCGCTTGACCCCGACGTCCGTCCGTCGGACCTTGCCGGCGGAGGTCGTTGCATGATGAAGTTTCTGGGCGCCGCTTTCCTGGCGCTGTTGGTCGGAGCCTGCCAGCCGGGCCAAGGGTTCCAGTCGGAGCAGACCAGGACCTACGGCAACAATTTCCCGGTCGCCAAGGACGGCATGGCGGCGGTTTATATCGTCCGCGACGTGGCGCCTGTCGATGCGCCGGCCATCGGCATCACCCGAAGCCGCAGCCCGGTGGGCAGCCTTCCTGGCTCCTCCTGGATGCGTCTCGACCTGCCGCCCGATCCCTACGATCTCAGGGCCTATGGCACCCAGGAGAGCACTGAGCTGATCATCACGGTGGTTGCCGGCGAGACCCGCTTCCTGCTCGCCCAGCCGAAGGGCACGAACGACGCCGAGCTGCTGTGGCTCTCATGGGAAGACGGCCGGCGCCTGGTGCGGCAAGGCCAGCAGGTCGGCACCTACACCTACTACTGAGGCGGCGGACCGCCTCGGCGACTTCAACGCAGGACGTGCGGCACGGGCGGCGCGGAAACCGGAAACGCGGACATCGGCGCCGCCTCCAACGGGCCCAGCGACAGCGGAACCATCGCCGCACGAACCGCAGGCCTGAACATGGCACGCGCCTCGCCGATCACCTGCTTGGCCTCGCTCGGCTGACAGATCGCGTCCCAGAGCGTCCTTGCCATCTCAAACCCGCCGCCCCGTCCGATGGCCGCCTGCACGACGGGAACGGCGAGCGCGACCGTCAGGGCAATCAGCGCGGTCGCCGGCACCAACGAGCGCCAGCGTCGCGGCGAAGGCAATCTTGCGGTCATGGCCGAAGTCCAGGGGCCGCGATCAGTCCCGCTGGACGCACATCGCGATGCCCATGCCGCCGCCGATGCAGAGCGTGGCGAGGCCCTTCTTGGCGTCGCGCTTCTGCATCTCGTAGAGCAGCGTCGTCAGCACGCGCGCGCCCGAGGCGCCGATCGGATGGCCGAGCGCGATCGCGCCGCCGTTGACGTTGAGCTTCGTCTCGTCGAGGCCGAGCTGCTTGCCGACCGCGACGGCCTGCGCCGCGAACGCCTCGTTGGCCTCGACGAGGTCGAGATCCTTGACCGACCAGCCGGCCTTCTTGAGCGCGGCCTGAGAAGCCGTCACCGGACCGATGCCCATGATCGACGGGTCGACCCCCGTGGTCGCCCACGACACGATCTTGGCGAGCGGCTTGATGCCACGCTTCTTGGCCTCGTCGGCGCTCATCAGCACCAGTGCGGCCGCGCCGTCGTTGATGCCCGAGGCGTTGCCTGCCGTGACCGAGCCGCCTTCCTTGGTGAAGGCCGGGC
>CAYRBQ010000564.1:0-3149 GCA_964422305.1 uncultured Reyranella sp.
ATCGTCGTGTCGCCGCGCGGGTGCTCGTCCTTGGCGACGACCGCCTCGGTTTTGCCCTTCTTGACGCAGACCTCGACGATCTCCTTGTCGAAGAAGCCGCGCTCCTGGGCCGCCTTGCAGCGGCGCTGGCTGCGATAGGCGAAGGCGTCCTGGTCGGTGCGGCTGATCTGGTGCTCCTGCGCCACGTTCTCGGCGGTCTGGCCCATCGGGTCGACGCCGTAGGCCGCCTTGAGCTTGGGATTGACGAAGCGCCAGCCGAGCACGGTGTCCTCGAGCTTCATCGAGCGGTCGAAGGCGCTCTCGGGCTTGCCCATGACATAGGGCGAGCGGGTCATGCCCTCGACGCCGCCCGCGATCATGATGTCGGCCTCGCCGAGCTTAACGGCGCGTGCGGCATGGCCGGCAGCTTCGAGACCGGAACCGCAGAGCCGGTTCACCGTGGCGCCCGCCACCTCGACCGGCAGGCCGGCGAGCAGGCTCGCCATGCGCGCGACGTTGCGATTGTCCTCGCCCGCCTGGTTCACGCAGCCGTAGATCACGTCGTCGACCGAGCCCCAGTCCACGCCGGCGTTGCGCTGCATCAGCGCCTTGATGGGATGGGCCGCGAGGTCGTCCACCCGCATGGCGCCGAGGCCGCCGTTGTAGCGGCCGACGGGGGTGCGGATCGCGTCGCAGATAAAGGCTTCGGTCATCTTGGGTACTCCCGACTCAATCGTTCCTGTCGGGGTAGCACCGCCCGCGGGGGCTTGCCAATGCCCTGCCGTCAGGGGCGCCATGCGCCGCCGCAACCGGGACACGGGACATTTTCCGGAACGCAGGCGCACGAGCCCGCCGTCCACCCCGCGCCTGTCAAACATCTGGGGCGATTGGGCTTTTTCCGGCGCGGCCCATGCCCCGGCGTCCCGCAGACCGGGACATTTGCCGAATCGCCCGTCGCGGGACATCGAGCCGGGACATGGCCTGAAGGCGACGAGCGAAAGGAGCATGGCCGGACGATCCTCAGAAGTTGGTCGGCCATATCCTATCTATAGGAACCTATCCTGTCAAGCGACGGCAGATCGCGTACTGCGCGTAGCCGCGGTGCGAACGCTCGAACAGGCGGACCTCGACCGGCAGCCCGGCCAGCGCCGCCTCCAGCCCGTCGCGCGGCGCGACGTGGAAGGCCGTGAGCCAGCGGCGCAGACCGCCGCGGAACCAGGCCGGCAGCCGCTCCTGGCCGCCGAAATCGACGAGGTGCAGCTCGCCGTCGGGCTGCAGCCACTGCACCGCCTCGGCGAGCGCCCGCTCCCACCCCGGAATCATCGACAGCGTGTAGGAGAAGAAGATGCGCGAGAAGGACGGGACGCCGAACAGGATGGCCGGGTCGAAGCTGGTCGCATCGGCGCGCGCGACGCGAACCTGCGCCGAGAGCCCGCGCCGCTCCAGGGTACGGCGGGCGCTGATCAGCATCTCGGAGGAGATGTCGATGCCGTAGAGCTGGACACCCGGATGGCGCGCCGCAACGGCGGCGAGATTGCGTGCGGTGCCGCAGCCGATCTCCAGCACGCGGCCGCCGGGCGGCGGCGCCAGGCCGTCGATCAACCGGTCGCGGCCCAGCAGATAGTATTTGCGGCTGAGATCGTAGACGTGGCGCTGCTGCCGGTAGATCCGGTCCATCAGCAGCGCCGAGGAGCTCACGGCTTCAGCACGTAGAGATGGAAGCCGCCGTAGATCGCGGACCGGTCGCGCAAGGTGAAGGCGCGCGAGGCCTCCTCCTCGTAGTGCCAGCGGTCGAGCAGCGCAGTTTCGAGCCGCCCGGGCAGCAGCGACGGCTCGGCGGCGGTGCGGAAGATCACGCGCGCGCCGGGCCGCGCGGTGCGCGTGATCTCGGTCCAAAGAGCACCGAGCTGCGCGTCGGTCATCCAGTCCTGGGCGTCGAGCAGCACGTAGCGGTCGCGCGAGGCGTCGGGACACGAAGCGAGATACTCGGTGACCGACCGGTTCATCACCTCGACCCGGTCGGCGCGGCGGCGCACGGCGTCGAAGTCCTTCTGCCGGAGATATGGCGGCAGCGGGCCGTTGGCGTCGCCGGCATAGGCACGCCCGAAGGCCTGCCAGGCGAAGTAGTTGTCCTGCAGGCTGAAGCCGCAGGCCAGCCGCTCCACCCGTTCGCGCAGGACGGCACCCATGTCGCGGCCGCCGGCCAGCGCCTCGTACTGCGCGGGCGGGATGCCGAGGCCGTAGAGCGAGAGACGGTTCGCGGTCGCCCAGCGCACGGCGGGCTTGTCGAACAGCGGCGCCAGCACGGTCTCGAAGAAGCGGCGCTGCTCCTCCAGGGTCCGGGCGCCGAGCAGCTTGCGCAGATCGACGCCGTAGGCGCGCGCGGCGACATGCGCCACGCCGATGAAGCGGCCGAGCACGCCGTGCCGGTAGGCATTGCGCGCGAAGATCGAGATGCGGCGGCCACCCCACTGGTGAAGGCTGCGGCCCTCCCAGTAGAGGCGGCTCTGCGTGTCGAGATGCGGCGCGATCAGCCGGTCGTAGGCCCGGAGGTTGGCCTCGGCGTCGGCCGATCCGAAGAAGCGGTAGAAGGCCTCCCACGACGGCAGCCGGACCGCCGCCGTGAGCTTCAGCCGATTGAGTGCGACATGGGCCCGGCTGAGATCGAGGGCGGTGATGCGGCCGGGATCGGCCGTGAGGTAGGAGAGCACGTTGCAGCCGCCCGAGGCGATCGCGACGACGTGGCAGTCGCGCGTGAGCTCGAGCGCCTCGAGGTCGATCTCGGGATCTTCCCAGATCTGGGTGTAGACCAGGCCGCGGAACAGCCGCTCGAAGAGCCTCTCGAGAAGACCTTCACGGGACAGGGTACGATGACGGCGCACCGCCTGCGTCAGGCGCGCATGGCTCTCGGCCCGCGAATGGATCAATCCCTGGACTCCGGATCGGATCAATCCGCAACGTATACACCGCCATCGATGCCAGTTTGATGACGGGTCTGGCCACGGGCCGCCGGATGGGCGCTGCCGTTGAGCTTGCGTTGCGGCTGCCGCTTCGCCGAGGCCACCATGGAGCGGTAGATCCTCACATAGTCCTCGGCCATGCGCCGCGCGGTGAAACGCTTCTCGAAGCGCGCCCGCACCTTGTCACGGCCGAGGCGCCAGACATGGCTC
>CAYRBQ010000565.1:0-3144 GCA_964422305.1 uncultured Reyranella sp.
AATCACCACGTCGGCATCAGGGGCTCCATCCAAGCCGGCCAGCCAGTCCTCGCTGCTGGTCTCGAGGACGAGCCCGTTGGCCGTCGCGTTGAGGCGGGCGGCGACCAGCGACAGCGCGTCGATGTCGTTGGCCACCACCGAGGCGGCACCGGCCCTGGCGGCGGCCATCGAGGAGACGCCCGAGCCTGCCGCGAAGTCGATAACGCGCCTTCCTTCGACCAAAGTCGGATGGTCCAGCAGGTAGCGCGCCACGGCTTGGCCGCCCGGCCAGCAGAAGGCCCAGTAGGGCGGGTCGACGTTCTGCGCTTCCAGCCAAGCCTCGGTCGCCTGCCAGATCGGCACATATTCGGTGGCGAGCCACAGCTTGAACTCCGGCACCATGGCCGGCGTCTCAAGGGCGGTGTTCCGGGCGATGAATCCCTCGGGATCCGCGGGCAGGCGCGGCATCCGGTCAGCGCAGCCGGTCGACGACGAGGGCGGCCAGCAGCAGCCAGCCCACCAGCGCATTCGACTTGAAGCGCATCAGGCAGTCGGCGGGATCGGCGGGCTTCACGAGGGCAATCAGCCAGACGAAATAGGCCGCGATGACGGCCAGCAGCGCGAAGTAGCCGATGCCGAGGCCGGCCAGGAAGCCGGTCGCCGCCCAGCAGCCGAGCGTCATCACGGCGAACAGGGTGAGCCAGAGCTTGGGCGCTCCGGCGAAGCGACGTGCGGTGGAGCGCACGCCCACGATCGCGTCGTCGCGCTGGTCCTGCATGGCGTAGATCGTGTCGTAGACCATCGTCCAGGCGACGCCGCCGAAGTAGAGCGCCACGGTGCCGAGCGACAGGCTCTCTTTCACGGCCGCATAACCCACCAGTGCGCCCCAGTTGAAGGCCAGGCCCAGCACGAACTGCGGCCATGAGGTGAGGCGCTTCATCGTGGGGTAGATCGCGACCAGCAGGAGCGAGAGCAACGCGATGCCGCCCGCGAACTTGTTGAGCTTGAAGAGCACCGCCGCGCCGACCGCGCCCTGCAGCGCCATCCAGATCAGCGCCTGGTGCAGTTTGACCTCGCCCGAGGGCAGGGGCCGGTTGCGGGTGCGCTCGACCTGGGCATCGACCTTGCGGTCGAGAATGTCGTTCCAGGTGCAGCCCGCCCCGCGCATGGCGAGCGCGCCCAGGGCGAACAGCGCCATAAGGCCCGCGAGCCGGCCCCAGTCGGGCGCTGCGGCCAGCGCCAGCGACCACCAGCAGGGAAACAGCAACAGCCAGATGCCGATCGGCCGGTCCCAGCGCGCCAGCCTGCCGTAGGGCCGCGCCCAGGGCGGCAGGAAGCGAAGCGTCCAGTGCTGGTGATTGATGTCGGTGTACCCGGTTGTCCGGTCGGCGGTCATGACGGCATCATGCAGCGATGTGCCGGGAAACTCCATGAACGTCGCGCGTCTCTTCGTCGAGGCAGGCCTCGCCGCCGGCCAGGAAGTGCCGCTCGACGAGCAGCAGGCCCACTATATGCGCAACGTCATGCGCCGGCCCGACGGCGCGCCGCTGCTGCTGTTCAACGGCCGGGACGGCGAATGGCGTGCGACGCTCTCGGCCCGCGGCAAGAAGGGCGCTGCCGCCGAGATCACCGAGCGCACGCGGCCGCAGGAACCGGAGCCCGACGTGTGGCTCTGTTTCGCGCCGGTGAAGCGTGCACGCATCGACTACATCGCCGAGAAGGCGACCGAGCTCGGCGTCGCGGTGCTTCAGCCGGTGGTCACGCAGCACACTGCGGTGGAGCGCGTGAACGTCGGCCGGCTGCGCGCCAACGCGATCGAGGCGGCGGAGCAGACGGAGCGGCTGACGGTGCCCGATGTCCGCGAGTCGATCGACCTCGGCCGTCTGCTCGACAGTTGGCCTTCGGAGCGCCGTCTTCTGATGTGCGACGAGACCGGCGGCGGCTCGCCGATCGCCGAGGTGCTCGCTGCTCTCGACAATGAGTCGCGACAGGCGCCGTGGGCCATCGTCATCGGCCCCGAGGGCGGCTTCTCCGCAGCCGAGCTGGCGGCGCTGCGTCGCATAAAGAATGTAACGTCTGTAGGACTCGGTCCACGCATCCTGCGCGCCGACACCGCCGCCCTTGCAGCACTCGCCTGCTGGCAGGCACTGGTCGGCGACTGGCGACGCCCGACCCCGCGACTCGCCGCCGATTATCGCACATCAAAGGTTACCGTCTGAGCGCTTGCGCAGGCCCCCGGCGATGTGGGAGAGGGGGACTCGAACAAGATGAACCAGACGCAGGCTCGCGTGAGAATTGTTCATGCGACTGCGCCGCTCCCAGCCCTTAGAAGGCGGCGGGGCGCTCAGGGAGTAGAGATCGAATGTCCGCACCTCCGTCGGGCGGCGGCGCGCCGATTGAAAATCGGCGGCAGCTGATCGAGTACTTCGCTGCCGGCAACAAGCCCCGCGCCGCGTGGCGCATGGGCACCGAGCACGAGAAGTTCGGCTACGTCACCAAGACCCTGAAGCCGCTGCCCTATGACGGCGCGACCGGCATCCGCGCCATGCTGGAGGGACTGACGCGCTTCGGCTGGGAGCCGGTGGTCGAGGGCAACAACCCGATCGCGCTGCTGCGCGGCAAGGCCAACATCACGCTGGAGCCGGGTGGCCAGTTCGAGCTCTCGGGCGCACCGCTCGAGACCTTGCACGAGACGGCGGCGGAGAACGCCCAGCACATCGACGAGGTGAAGCAGGTCGCCGGCGAGATCGGCGCTTCCTTCATCGGGCTCGGCTTCGCGCCGGAATGGACGCGCGAGGACATGCACTGGATGCCCAAGGGACGCTACAAGATCATGCGCGAGTACATGCCCAAGAAGGGCAAGCTCGGCCTCGACATGATGCTGCGCACCTGCACCGTGCAGACCAACCTCGACTTCGAATCCGAAGCCGACATGGTGAAGAAGTTCCGCGTCTCGCTGGCGTTGCAGCCGATCGCCACCGCGCTGTTCGCCAACTCGCCCTTCAAGGAAGGCAAGGATGCGGGCTTCAAGAGCTACCGCAGCCACATCTGGACCGACACCGATCCCGACCGCTGCGGCATGCTGCCCTTCGTTTTCGAGGACGGCTTCGGCTTGGAGCGCTACGCAGACTTTATGCTAGATGTTGCGATTTTCTTCGTCTACCG
>CAYRBQ010000566.1:0-3143 GCA_964422305.1 uncultured Reyranella sp.
ATGGCCGGGCCATAGGCGATGCGGGTGCGCACGTTGGCGCCGGCGCTCCTGTGGAGCTTGGTGCGCACGGCCGTGCGCGGCGCGAAGAGGCGGGTGCCTTTGGCCGGCTTTGCAAGGCCGCGCAGCGCGGTCACGTCATCCAGGATCCAGAACGAGCGGCCGTGCGTTCCCGCCACGAGGTCGCTGTCCTTGAGCTTGAGGTCATAGACCGGAACGTTCGGGAAGGTCCCACCCATGCGTGTCCAATGTGCGCCATCGTCGAGGCTGAAGAACACGCCGGTCTCGGTGCCGATGTAGAGCAGGCTCTTGGCGACGGGATCGGCGCGCACGACGCGCGTGATCTCGCCCGTGGGCAGATCGCCGTTGATCGACTTCCAGCTCCGGCCGCCATCGATGCTCTTGAACAGGTAGGGTTTGTAGTCGGCGAGCTTGTAGCAGGTCGCCGCCACGTAGATCGTGTCGGCATCGTGCGCCGAGAGCTCGACGCAGCCGACATAGGCGAGCTTGGGCATTCCCTTAGGCGTGACGTTCTTCCAGGTCTGGCCGGCGTCGCGGGTGACGTGGACCAGGCCGTCGTCGGTCGACGCCCAGATCTCGCCGCGGCGGTGGGGCGATTCGACGACGCAGGCACAGGTCGCATGGACCTCCGCGCCGGCGCTCTCGCGGGTGATCGGACCGCCCGAGGCGCCCTGGCGCTTGCGGTCGTTGAGGCTGAGGTCGGGCGAGATCTGCTGCCAGCTCATGCCCTCGTCGCGCGTGCGGAACACGCAATTGCCGCCGACATAGAGCGTGCCGGGGTCGTGCGGCGAGAAGACGATGGGGAAGGTCCAGGCGAAGCGGTACTTGAGGTCCTCCGGCGCAATGCCGGTCGATTCCTCGGGCCAGACATTGACGAGCTGGATCTGGCGCGTGCGGTGGTCGTAGCGCTGCAGCGCACCCGCACCGCCGGGGCTCGAACCGATGGCGCCGACATAGACGACATTGTGGTCGCGCGGGTCGACCGCGATGAAGCCCGATTCGCCGGTGCCGGGATAGGAGCAGTCGGCAAGGGTGATGACGCCCCATTCCGAGGCGCTGGGCACGGAGATCGAGGTGTTGTCCTGCTGCGCGCCGTAGACGCGGTAGGGATACTGGTTGTCTACGTCGAGGCGGTAGAACTGCGCGGTCTTCTGGTTGTAGATCGTCGACCACGAGGCGCCGCCGTTGAAAGAGACGTGCGCGCCGCCGTCATTGCCCTCGATCATGCGGCGGGGATCCCTGGGGTCGATCCAGAGGTCGTGATTGTCGCCGTGCCGTGTCGTGACCTCGTTGAAGATCGTGCCGCCGTCGGTCGACTTCCACATCTGCAGGTTGGTGACGTAGACGGTGTCGGCGTGGCCCGGGTCGGCGAAGACGTGGGTGTAGTACCAGGGCCGGTGCATCAGGTCGCGGTTGGGCGACACCATGGTCCAGCGCATGCCGAAATCGTCGGAGCGGTAGAGGCCGGTCTTGTCGCCCTCGGCCTCGACCAGCGCCCAGACGCGGCCGGAGCGGGCGGGCGAGATCGTGACGCCGATCTTGCCGAGCAGCCCGTCGGGCAGGCCGGGCTTGCGCGAGATCTCCTCCCACGTGTCGCCGCCGTCGGTGCTGCGGAACAGGCCGCTGCCCGGGCCGCCGCTCGATATGTTCCAGAAATTGCGGCGCGCCTCCCACATCGAGGCGAACAGCAGCCGCGGATTGTTGGGATCCATGGTGAGGTCGATGCAGCCGGCGACGTCGCTTCGGTGCAGCACCTTCTGCCAGGTCGCGCCGCCGTCCTTCGAGCGGTAGACGCCGCGTTCGGGATTGGGGCCGAACACATCGCCCAGCACCGCGGCATAGACCAGATCGGGATTCTGCGGATGGATGCAGATGCGGCCGACGAACTTGCTGTTCTTCAGACCGACATGGCGCCAGGTGAGGCCCGCGTCGGTCGACTTGTAGATGCCGTCGCCGTAGGACACGTCCAGGCGGATCGCCGTCTCGCCGGTGCCGGCGTAGATGACATTGCCGTCGGACGGTGCGACCGCGATCGAGCCGACCGCGGAGCTGCCCATGAAACCGTCGGACACGCAGCGCCAGAACACGCCGCCGTCGGTGGTCTTCCAGATGCCGCCGGCGCAGGCCCCGAAGTAGAAGGTCATGCGGTCGTTCGGATCGCCGGCGACGGCGACGACACGTCCGCCACGCGAGGGGCCGATGCAGCGCCACTTCAGCGCGTCGAGCCCCGGGAGGACGGGGCCACGTTCAGTCTTGACCATGAGGGGGCGCCGATCTTTCAAAATTGAAGCCGGCGCGAACGGTAGGTCAGTTGACTTCGGCGACGCAACCGCCTCGCCGTAGGGGCAGCCATCAATGCAATTCGTACAGGCCGCTGGAGAAGCGGAACTCGGCCGGCTTGATCAACTGGGCGTTGGCGACGCGTACCCGATGCACCCGGCCGTCGATATTGCGTTCCCAGAAGTCGAGGAACTTGGTGAGGGCGGGGAAGCGGGGGGCCAGATCGAGGTTCTGCCAGACGAAGCTTTGCAGGACGTGTTGGTGATCGGGCATCCAATATAGGATTTCGGCGGTCGTGATGCGGTAGTCGTTGAGCTGCGCAACAAAACTGCGGTCCATTCGGCACTCCTTGACGTCGGGCGCGCCTGGGAATAGTCACGCGACCTTAAAGAAAATTCAGCAAAATTCGTTCCACATCAAAGACTTAGCAGCACTCCTCGGCAATTGCTGCTAGTGCGAGATGAGTTGGCGGAACCTTTTGGGGTCTGCCTTGACTCGAACAACCCACAACCCTAAATCCGGTGCGCCTTGGCACTCGCCTCAGGAGAGTGCTGACAGGCAATCCGTTTCGCTGCGGCCGTCCGGCCGCGCTGGCTCAACCAGGGATCAGGAGGAAAGAAGCATGAAGTTCCGTCCGCTCCACGACCGTGTCGTGGTGAAGCGCGTCGCCGAGGAAGAGAAGACCAAGGGCGGCATCATCATTCCGGACACCGCCAAGGAGAAGCCGATGGAAGGCGAAGTCGTCGCCGTCGGTCCGGGCGCCCGTGACGAGAGCGGCAAGCTCGTTGCCCTCGACGTCAAGGCCGGCGACCGCATCCTGTTCGGCAAGTGGTCCGGCACCGAGG
>CAYRBQ010000567.1:0-3136 GCA_964422305.1 uncultured Reyranella sp.
GGGCCGTCGCGAGCTTCCTTCAGCGCGCGGCGAAGCACTGCGCCGAGATCGGCGCAGACCCGGACGACCTGGTGCATGCGCGACTGATCGCCGACATGGCGCCGTTTCACTTTCAGATCGAAGCCCTGTCGCATCATGCGGTTTGGGGGCTTGAGGCGGTGAAGACCGGCGTCTTCGCTCCGCCGCCGCTGATCGGGGCGATGCCATTCGCCGGGCTGCAGGCGTTGGTAGACGAGGCGATCGCGGCGCTGGAGGCGCTCACGCCCGCCAAGGTCAACAGCTGGGCCGGAAAGGCGCTGAACATTACCCTCCATCGCCCGCTCGACGAAAATGATCGCTCCTGGAGGCCATGGGCGCCGCGACAACACGCCTTCACGTCGGAGACCTTCATCCTGTCGTTCTCGCTGCCGAACTTCCATTTCCACGCTGTCACCGCCTACGACATTCTGCGTTCGCGCGGCGTGCCGATCGGCAAGCGCGACTACGAGGGCCGGCTGCGCACCAGGCCAATCTAGGTCGTTGTGATCGGTGGCGCTCTACGCCGTGACCGTCTTCCCCCTGAACGTGCAGAGGTCGCTGACGACGCAGGCCGGGCACATCGGCGTGCGCGCCTTGCAGGTGTAGCGCCCGTGCAGGATCAGCCAGTGATGCGCATGCAGCCGGTAGTCCTCGGGCACGCGCTTCAAGAGCTTCAGCTCGACCTGCAGCGGGTTCTTGCCGGGCGCCAGCCCGGTGCGGTTGCCGACGCGGAAGATGTGCGTGTCGACGGCGATGGTCGCCTCGCCGAACGCCACGTTCATCACCACGTTGGCGGTCTTGCGGCCGACGCCGGGCAGCGCCTGCAGCTCCTCGTGCGTGTGCGGGACCTCGCCGCCGTGCTTCTCGATCAAGAGGTGGCTGAGCGCGATCACGTTCTTGGCCTTGTTGCGGAAGAGCCCGATCGTCTTGATGTGGTCGATCAGTTTCCTTTCGCCGAGCGCCACCATCTCGGCCGGCGTCTTCACGAGCTTGAACAAGGGCCCGGTGGCGCGGTTGACGCCGATGTCGGTCGCCTGGGCCGAGAGCACGACCGCGACCAGGAGCTGATACACATTGTCGTACTCCAGCTCCGTCTCGGGCTCCGGCATCGCCTTCGCGAGGCGTGCGAAGAACTCGGGGATGACGGCGGTCTTCATCAGGGCCATATAGCTTCATAGCATGACCGAAACGCCCCTTCCGGCGGTCCGTTACGCCACGGCCCTCGCGCCGCACCGCAGCCTGTCGCCCGAGGGCTTCCGCTGGCTGATCCGTGGCGCCATCGCGGTCAATCTGCTGTTCGGCGTGCCCATGCTGGTGATGGGCGCCTGGCCGGTGCTGGGCTTCCTCGGCCTCGACGTCGTGCTGCTGTGGTGGCTGTTCAAGCGCTCCTATCTCGACGCGCGGCGCAGCGAGACGCTGCTGCTGACCGACCGCGAGCTGATCGTGGCCAGGGTCGCGCCCGACGGCGAGCGCGAGGAGCTCAGGCTCGATGCCTACTGGCTGAAGATCGAGGCCACGGAAGAGCGGCTGGTCGCGACCTCACGCGGCAATCGCGCCGTGCTCGGCCGCTTCCTCAGTCCGCCCGAGCGCCTGCGCGTGGCCGACGAGCTCAAGGCGGCGCTGGCCGAGATGCGCAGCCCGCGCTTCCGCCACGCCTGGGATGAGTAATCTCTTCTGGACCGCGAGCGTCCCGCTCGCTCATGAGCCCGAGCGCGCAGGATGCGCGCGGTCCGGAAGACTCTAGAGCCCCAGCACGTCCTTCATGCCGTAGAGGCCTGGCTTCTTGCCCTCCAGCCACCTGGCGGCCATCACCGCGCCCATCGCATAGCCCTCGCGGCTGAACGAGCGGTGCGTCAGCTCGAGCCGCTCGCCGGCCGAGGCGAAGTAGACCGTGTGCACGCCCACCTCCTCGCCGCCGCGGAGCGTCGCGAAGCCGATCTCGCCGGTCGGCCGTGCGCCGGTATGGCCGTCGCGGCTGCGGCGCCATACCTTCTCCAGCTCGACCTTGCGGCCGATCGCGGCCGAGCGGCCGAGCGCCAGCGCGGTGCCCGAGGGCGCGTCGATCTTGTGGCGATGGTGCATCTCCAGCACCTCGATGTCGTAGGAGGGGTCGAGCAGCGAGGCGGTCTTCTCCACCAGCGCCATCAGGATGTTGACGCCCAGCGCCATGTTGGCCGCCCACATGATCGGCACCTTCTTCGCCGCCTCGTGGATCAGCTTCGTCTGCACCGGATCGAGGCCGGTCGTGCCGATCACCATCGAGACGCCCTTGTCGGCCGCGATCTTGGCGTGCGCCACCGTGGCCTCGGGGATCGTGAAGTCGATCACGACGTTGGCGGCGGCGATGGCGGCGGCGCTGTCGCCGACGATCTTCACGCCGCACGTCTCCAGCCCCGCGACTTCGCCGGCATCGCGGCCCAGCGCGTTGCTCTTGGGCTGCTCGCCGGCGGCAGCCAGCGACACGCCCTCGGTGGCGGCGATGCGGCGCACCAGCATCTGGCCCATGCGCCCGGCGGCGCCGACGACGGCGATCTTCATTTGTATGTTCCTGTCCTGGATGCCTGACGCCTGTATTCTACACACCCGACGAAGCCCGGAGACACGAATGCTATTCATGGTGGTCGAGAAGCTGAAGAACCAGGACGGCAAGGCCGTCTATCGCAAGCTGCAGAAGGGGCGCGGCCTGCCCGACGGGCTGACGTTCGTGTCGAGCTGGGTCACCGCCGATCTCGGCCGCTGCTTCCAGCTCATGGAGACCGACGACATCACGACCTTCCAGCGCTGGATCGCCGACTGGCAGGAAGTGGTCGAGTTCGAGGTCGTGCCCGTGGTCGAGGGCAAGACCACGCGCGCTGCGCTGGAGCCGCTGCTTTAGGGCTTTCCGGGACTTGCAGGTTCAGCAGGAATATGCTAGGAGAAAGACTATCATGGGCCGGTTCTGACCGCGCCCGAACCACCACGACGGCGGACACAACCGACCGCATGAGCCTCCCAAGCTGCTGGCATTGCCCGCAGCCCGGAGGTGTCCCCGGAGCGCTGCGCTCCCTTGCTGAATGAAAGACGAAAAGACCGGCGAATCTTACGTCGGCCCGACGTGCGACATGCGACAACTGCTACA
>CAYRBQ010000568.1:0-3125 GCA_964422305.1 uncultured Reyranella sp.
GACGCCGAGGAATCCCGCTTCGAGGAAGAAGGCGGTGAGCACCTCATACGCCATCAACGGCCCGATCACCGGACCGGCCTTGTCGGAGAAGACCGACCAGTTGGTGCCGAACTGATAGGACATGACGATGCCCGAGACGACACCCATGCCGAAGGCGAGTGCAAAGATCTTCAGCCAGTACCTGAAGAGGTCGAGATAGACGGAGCGACCGGTCCACAGCCACAGCGCCTCAAGCACGGCGAGGTAGCTCGCGAGCCCGATCGAAAAGGATGGGAAGATGAAATGGAAGGAGACGGTGAAGGCGAACTGCAGTCTCGCCAGGAAGACTGCGTCGAAGGATTCGAACATGACGTTCACCTCCCGCCGGTAGAACCACAGTCTACCTATTTCATCCGAAGGCGTCGAACACCTCGCCGATCGCCGCGCGGTCCAGTGTCGCACGCAGACAGGTCTCGAGAAGCACGCGCGCCTTCAGCGGATGCAGACGGCCGCCCCAGATCAGACCGGCCTTGCGCAGCGCGATCTCAGAGCTCGGACCGCCGTAGGTATGTCGCAGCATCGGCCCGCCGCCGGCACGCGGCGCGATCACCGTCGGCAGGATCTCGGCGAGCCGAACGACCAGCGGCGTCGCGCGCTCCGGCACATGGCCGCCGCCCATCGCCCCGATGACGATGCCGCGATAGCCGAGCTGGTCGCGATGATCGGCCAGCGCCTCCAGCAGATAGCCCGGCTCGTCGATCGACATCCAGAGAAGCCCGACCGGCTGCTCGTTGCCCGACGCGGCGGCCTTCAGCCGAGGCCGCGCCGCCTCGACCGCGTCGCGCACCGGCAGCGACAGCGGCACGATGCGGTCTTCGACCAGCGCTGCGATCGGGCCAGTCTGCGGCGCCGCGAAGGCGTTCAACCGCGTCGGATGCACCTTCAGCACATCGGCGACGGCGTAGACCTCGTCCAGCATCACCGCCACGACGCCCAGCGCCTTCGCGTTCTTGCGCACCCATGGATCGCAGCACACACGCACGGCCGCCAGCAGGTTGCCCGGGCCATCAGGTGATGTGAGCGCAGGATTGCGCATCGCCGCGGTCACCACGACAGGGATGTCGCGCTCGACGAGCAGATCGAGCAGGAAGCCCGTCTCCTCCAGCGTGTCGGTGCCCTGGGTCACGATCACGCCGTCGACATCGAGGCCGTCGATCCTGGCCGCGAGCGCGTGGATCTGATCGAAGGACAGCGAGTGGCTGCCGACCCGCGACACCGTCTCGGCGCGCATGTCGGCCAGCGTCGCGAGCTGCGGGACGGCGGCGATCAGATCGTCGGCGCCCAGCCCCATCTGCATGGCGCCCGAAGCGTCGGGCGTGGTGGCGATGGTGCCGCCCAGAGCCAGCACCTGAATGCGGGGAAGCGTCACGCGAGCAGCCTCAACGAGGAAAAGAAGCGCTGGGCCTCCGGCGCGCGCATGGCGTCGGCCGGCGCGAGATAGCCCAGCGAGACGAAGCGGCGGCCCTTCAGCACGGCGAGCTGGCGGAGCGCATTGCCGCCGGTGAGCGGCCCCACCGCCTCCACCGCCGGCGCGCCCTGGACCGTCTTCCAGTCGACCTGGCTCCACTTGCCGCCGGCCAGACGCTGCACGCGATCGTCGAGCACGGACTGCAGGTTGGCCCTGGCGTTGCGCACGTCGACATCGGCCGGATAGAGCGCGGTCTGCGCCACGAACGAGAGCCTGCGGTATTCGAGGCTGTAGGAGTGATAGACGAAACGGGTGCCGGCGGCCGACACCGCGTCGAGCACCTTGTAGACGGGCGCACCCGGCATCTCGACGAAGAAGGCCTTGTCGCCCTCGACGGGAAACCACGCGACCGATTGCGCCGCAGCCTCGCACGCCTGCAGTATCAAGGGCACACCGAGCATGGTCCGTCGAAAAATATGCATGAACTCAATCAATGAAGAAGCTTCAGAGATCCAAAGAAGCGGTCGAGCGACGCCGCATCCCTGCGCCCCGCCCAAGCGATGCCAACCTGAATGTATAGTCGGCCGTCCGCCGCAACGGCTCGCACTCGATGAAGTGAGCCGTCTTTGCCAGCGCCAAGAGCTTCCACCGCATCGTGTCGTTGATAGCGTATGGCCTGCTTGCGGGTCCATTCGGTCGTCTGGAAATTTTTCGCGACGGAGTCAATTGTGCCCCAAAGCGCAGGCGTCAGGTCTGTTCCGGCTGGAAACAATGCAGTCTGCAGCGACAACGTCAGCCGATCCTTCTCCATCATGCAAATCTGAAAAATAAGCGGGTCGCCATCCCCGGTCTTCGAATCGAATCTGGTACAGAGAGGATTGTGAGGAAACGCGATTTGGAAGAGGTCTTTCCCTTCAAGAATCGGCCATTCGGCATCGGCCCTTGCGTCGATGCTTCCCGCCAGAATCAGGACACTTAGCATCCAAGCATACAGCCATCGCTTCATACCGGCCTCATATCAGCCGAACTTTTCGCGCGCTTCGGTCTCGGTGTAGTAGCCTCGCGCCACGTCGCGGGCGATCAACTCCGGCTTGCGCTTCCTCGGATCGCCGAAGCCGCCGCCGCCCGGCGTCTGCACGCGCACGACGTCGCCGACACTGATCTCGATGTCCTGGTCCTTGGAGAGGTGCGGCGGGCGATAGCGCTTGCCCTTCTGCACGACCTCGACCGTGTTGGTGCCGCCGTCGGCACCGCCCAGCACGCCTTGCGGGCCGGTGCGGCCGTGGTCCATCACCATCGACACCCGCGCCTCGCCGCGGCGCAGCTTGATCGCGTAGTTGATGCCGAAGCCGCCGCGGAACTCGCCGGCGCCGCCCGATCCCTCGCGCAGCGAGAACTCCTCGAACAGGACGGGATAGAACTGTTCCAGCACCTCGACCGGCGGCATCTTGGAGATGCCGATGGTCGAGCAGCCGTTGGAGAGGCCGTCGCCGCCCTGGAAGCCGCCGTACCCGCCGCCGGTGAAGAGATACATGATGTAGTTCTTCTTGCGCTCGGGATCGTAGCCGCCGACGCCGAGATTGCCCGACGTGCCGGCGGGGGCCGCGAACAGCAGATCGGGGATCGCCTTGGTGAGCGCGGCGAACACCGCCTCGGCGATGCGCTGGCTCACCTCGGC
>CAYRBQ010000569.1:0-3117 GCA_964422305.1 uncultured Reyranella sp.
GCTCCTTGGTCATGCCCATGGCGCCGAAGGACTGCATGGCGTGGTCGATCACCTCGGTCGCCATCTCGGTGGCGTAGACCTTGAGCATCGAGGCCTCCATGCGCACGTCGCGGCCGGCATCCTGCTTCGCCGCGGCGTCCATCATCATCAGGCGGGTGGCGTGGATCTTGGTGGCGGCGTCGGCCACCCACCACTGGATCGCCTGCCGGTCGGCGAGCTTGGCGCCGAAGGTCTCGCGCTCCTTCACGTGCTCGCACATCATGTCGAGCGCGCGGCGCGCCATGCCGACGCACCAGGCGCCCATCTGCAGGCGGCGCACGGTGAGGCGCAGCTGCATCGGCGCGAAGCCCTGGCCCTGGCGGCCGAGCATCTGCTCCTCCGGCACGCGGCAATCCTCGAACACCACCTCGTAGGTGCGGTGGCCGGCGATCATCGGGATCTCGCGGGCGATGATGAAGCCCGGCGTGTTCTTCTCGACGATGAAGGCGCTGACGCCGCCGTGCCGCCGCTCGGCCTCGGTGCGCGCCATGACGATGGTGAAGTCGGCGCGCGGCACGCGGCTGATCCAGATCTTGCGGCCGTTGATCACCGAGTCGCCGCGGTCCTTGACCGCCTTCGTCTTCATGCCGGCCGGATCGCCGCCGGCGCCGGGCTCGGAGATGGCGATGGCCGAGCTGGTCTCGCCCGCGGCATAGGGCTCGAGGTACTTCTTGCGCTGCTCGGGGTTGGCCGTGGCCAGCAGCATGTGGAGGTTGGGAGAATCCGGCGGGAAGGTGAAGGGCACGCAGGTGTAGCCCAGCTCCTCGTTGACGCCGACCAGCGCCACGCTCGGCAGGTTGGCGCCGCCCACCTCCTCCGGCACGTCGAGCGCCCACAGGCCGAGCTCCTTGCACTGCTTGAAGAGCTTGCCGTTCTCCTCGTCGGAGAGCGCGGCCGGCTGGCCCGAGGCGAAGCGGTCGAGCACGTTCTTCTCGAGCGGCATCAGCTCGTTGCGCACGAACTTCTTCACGAGCTCGCGCAGCATCTGATGCTCTTCGTTGACCTGGTACATGCCCCTCTCCTCCGCCTACGGCTTTCCGATGCCCTTGTTCACGAAATCCAGCGTATATGCCTTGCCGACATCGAGGCCGGCCGGCAAGACGCCGACATCGACCATCGAGCGGTAGAAATCCTGCCAGCGCGCGGCGCTCATGGCGCCGATGCCGCCGGTGAGCGCGTCGCCCGACATGACGATGCCGCGCTCGTTCAGCACCCTGATCGCGTAGGCGATGCGGTCGTCCGTCTGTTCGGGGTTGGCCTTCTTGATCAGCGCATTGGCCGCGTCGGTCGCCGGCCCGCCCTTGAGATACTGCGCCCAGCCTTCGAGCGTGGCGTCGACGAAGCGCTGGATCAGGTCGCGCTTGTCGGTCGCGAGCCTGCGCGAGATCGCGATGGTGGTCTGGTAGGCGCTGAAGCCCGCGTCGGCGATCAGCAGCACGGGGGGCGGCCGGCCGATCGCCTGGGCGATCGAATAGGGCTCCGACGTCAGGAAGCCCTGCTGCACGACGTTCCTGTCGGCGAGGTAGGGCGCCATGTTGAAGGTGTAGGGCCGGAGCTGGCTGTCGCTGAGGCCGTACTTCTTGCGGAGATACGGCCAGTAGGTGACGCGGCCGCCGCTGCCGATCAGCAGGGTCCGTCCCTTGAGATCCTCGAACGTATGGAAGCCGGTGTCGGGATGGCCGATCAGGACCTGCGGGTCCTTCTGGAAGATCGAGGCGACGGTGAAGAACGGCGCATCCTCGCGCACGTAGGTGAAGGCCTCGAAGCTGTTCGACATGGTCATGTCGACGCGGCCGGTCAGCAGGAGCTGGCCGATGTTGAGGTTGGGGCCGCCCTGGCGCAGGTCGCACTCGATGCCGGCCTGGGCGTAGAGGCCGGCGGCGATCGCCTGGTAGTAGCCGCCATGCTCGGCCTGGGCGCGCCAGTCGGTGTGGAAGACGATCTTCTCCAGGGTGCGCGCGCGGGCAGGCCGCGCGAGCGGCACGAGCAAAGCGCCGGCAAGGCCGAGCGCGGCGCGACGGTCGAGACGGAAGGCGGTCATCGGCGCAGGCTCTCGCCGCGGGGGTCGAAGGCCAGCGCCAGCATTTCCTTGAGCGCTATGTTCGACCAGCCGAGCGAACCGGCCGATGGCAGCCAGGCCTCCCACCACGGCCCGGCCGCCTCCGGTATCTGCCAGTCGGTGCCCGTCACCGCGAAATTCAGGCCGCCCTTCTCCGCCAGCCGCGCCGCCCTCGGGACGTGGAAGCCCGAGGTGACGATCAGCACCCGCCCGTCCTTCACGATCTCGCGCACGTTGCGGATGTTCTGGATGGTGTTGAGCGACTTGCCTTCGGAAACGATCTTGTCGGCGGGGACGCCGAGCGCGATCAGGAAGCGGCGCATCGCCTCGGCTTCGGTGGTCGCGGGGCCGCCCTCCTGCTCGACGAACGATCCGCCGCTCACGATGATCCGGGGCGCGATGCCGGCATGGAACAGACGTGCGGCGTGCCACATGCGATCGGACGCGTCGGTGAGATGCGGCTCGTTGCTGTGCGGCGGCACCGCCGGCACGATCGTGCCGCCCAGCACGACGATGGCATCGAAGCAGCAGGCGACAGGCTGGTCGGCGCCGATGCGGCGCGCCTCGGCCTCGAGCCGGGTGAGCAGCGTCGTCGTCACCGGCTCCAGGCTCATCACGATCGTCTGGACGATCGCCAGGCCCAGCACAACCGCCGACAGGCGCCGCAGGCCGGCAAAACGCAGGGCCAGCCACAACAGCACGGCCACCGCCAGCGACGCCGGCGGCATGATCAACTGAACGAGGACTTTCAGGAAGACGTAGGTGCCCATGCCCGGAAGGTACGATGCGCTACGGCTATACTAGACCAGCCGAAGGCGTGCATCGCGCCGATGCCGCAGTGCGAAGAGGACACCCGCACAAAAGAAGAGCGGGCCCGGCTTGCGCCGGGGCCCGCCCGATCTTTCCCCGTCGAAGACGGACTTAGATCGCTTCCTTGAGATCCTTGGCGACGCGGAAGGCGACCTTCTTCGAGGCCTTGATCTTGATCGCTTCGCCGGTCGCCGGGTTGCGGCCCATGC
>CAYRBQ010000570.1:0-3114 GCA_964422305.1 uncultured Reyranella sp.
TACGACGGGCAATACACCGTCTTCGGCCACGTGCTCTACGGCTACGAGACGCTGAACGTCGATGCGCAGACCCGCGAAGCGCACTCGCTGCTGCACTGGATGCGCCGCATGATCGCCATCCGCCGCACGCACTCGGCGTTCGGCCGCGGCACGCTGCGCTTCCTCTACCCGAAGAACCGCAAGGTGCTGGCCTACCTGCGCGAGCATGACGGCGAGGCGATCCTCTGCGTCGCCAACGTCTCGCGCGCGCCGCAGGCGGTCGAGCTCGACCTCTCGGAGTTCGCCGGCCGCGTGCCGATCGAGCTGAGCGGCGGCTCGCTGTTTCCGCCGATCGGCCAGCTCACCTATCTCCTCACCCTGCCGCCTTACGGCTTCTACTGGTTCATCCTGGCGACCGCGACCGAGGCGCCGTCCTGGCATACGCCGGCACCGGAGCCGCTGCCGGACTACATCACGGTCGTCGTGCGCTCGCGGCTCGCCGAGGGCGTGCAGGCGATCGCGCCGATGCTGGAGCGCGAGGCGCTGCCGGGATACCTCGCCAAGCGACGCTGGTTCGGCGCCAAGGACCAGAAGCTGCAAAGTGTCCGCTTCGGCGCCTTCCCGCGCCTGCCGGGCGTCGAGCGCGACCTGCTGCTCAGCGAGATCGAGGTGACGACCGACGAGGGCGCGAGCCGCTGGCTGCTGCCGCTCGGCACCAACTGGGAGGACGAGCCGTCGGCCGCGCTGCCGGCGCAGCTCGCCGTGTCGCGCGTGCGCCGCGGCCGCCGGGTCGGCCTGCTGACCGACGCCTTCGCGCTGCCCGAGTTCGCGCGCGGCATGCTGGCAGCCCTTGCCGACGGCGTGACGATCGAGAGCGCCGAGGGCCGGATCGAGTTCACGGTGGCGCCGGGCGCGGCGGAAACCCTGCGCCGGCCGGCCGACGCAGCCGTCATGTGGCTGAGCGCCGAGCAGTCCAACAGCTCGCTGATCGTCGACGAGGCGGTGATGCTCAAGATCTTCCGCCGCATCCAGGCGGGCGAGCATCCCGAGGCGGAGATGAGCCGCTACCTGACGGCGCACGATTTCGCCAACGCGCCCGCCCTGCTGGGCGAGGTGCAGAGGGTCGCGCCCGACGGCACGCGGCATGCGCTGGCCGTGGCGCAGGCCTTCGTGCGCTACCAGGGCGATGCCTGGGTCTGGACCCTGAACCAGTTCAACCGCGCGCTAGACGACCTGGCGCAGCGCGAGGCGACGACCGAGGCGCGCGACGACAATATCGAGGACTACCAGACCTTCGCCGCCACCATCGGACGCCAGCTCGGCGCCATGCACAAGGTGCTGGCGCGGCCGACCGACGACCCGGCTTTCGCGCCGCGGCTCGCCACAGAGGCGGATGTCGCGGAGTGGATGGCGCGCGCCGACGGCCTGTTCGCCCGCGCGCTCGACATCGCGGCGTCGCGGCGCGACTGGGAGAGCGAAACCTCGGCGCGACAGGCCGCCTTCCTCACCGAACGCCGCGTCGACTTCCTCGACGCCGTGCGGCGTCTGGCCGACAGCGGCATCGGTTCGCTGGTGTCGCGCATCCACGGCGACTTCCATCTCGGCCAGGTGCTGGTCGCCAGCGGGGACGCCTACATCATCGACTTCGAGGGCGAGCCGGCGCGGCCGCTCGAGGAGCGCCGCCGTATGGCGAGCCCGATGCGGGATGTGGCGGGCCTGCTGCGCTCGATCGACTATGCCGCCGGCGCGACGCTCGACCCGAAGAACCTGGTCGCCATGCGCGTGCCCGACACGCGCCGGCTGCGGCTGGTGACGCGCCTGCGCAAGGGCGCGCAGCGTGCCTTCATCGCGGCCTACGAGGACGCGGCCGCCGGCCTCCCGGGCATGGACCGCAACGACCTGCTCGACTTCTTCCTGGCCGAGAAGGCCGCCTACGAGGTGGGCTACGAGGCGGCCAACCGTCCGGCCTGGATCGGGCTGCCGCTGGCGGGCCTGGCGCGCATCGCCGCGCGCCTGCTCAAGGTCCCGCCGGAGGCGTCATGAACGCGGTCGCTCCCGTCGGCCGTCTCGATCGCGGCGCCGCCGAGGCGCTGGCCGCGTCGCGCCACGCCGATCCCTTCAGCGTGCTGGGGCCGCATCGTATCGGTTCGGGTCGCGTGGTCCGGACCTACGTGCCGGGCGCGCGCGGCGTCGAGGTGGTCCGCGCCGCCGACGGCGCGAGCCTCGGCCGTCTCTCGGCCGGCGCGGTCGACGGATTGTTCGAAGGACCGGTGGCCGACGCCACGCCCTATCTCCTGCGCATCGACTGGCACGGCGCCGTGCAGGAAACCGAAGACCCCTACTCCTTCCCGCCCCTGCTGGGCGACCTCGACCTGCATCTCTTCGCCGAGGGCCGGCACTTCGAGCTGGCGTCGATGCTGGGCGCCAACCGGCAGACGGTCGACGGGGTCGAGGGCGTGCGCTTCGCGGTCTGGGCGCCCAATGCCGAGCGGGTCGCGGTGATCGGCGACTTCAACAGCTGGGACGGCCGCCGCCATCCCATGCGGCTGCGCTATCCCACCGGCGTCTGGGAGCTGTTCGTGCCGCGGCTCGCCGCCGGCGCGCGCTACAAGTTCGCCATCACCGGCCCGGGCGGCGTCCCTGTGCCGGACAAGGCCGATCCGGTGGCGCGCCAGGCCGAGCCCGCGCCCGCCACCGCGTCGGTCGTCGCAGGCAACCAACTGTTTGCGTGGAACGACGCCGAGTGGATGGCGGGCCGCGCCGCCCGCCAGGCTGCCGCCGCGCCGATCTCGATCTACGAGGTGCATGCGGGCTCGTGGATGGACCCAACCGGCCATTCCGCGGGACACGGGGGCGACCTCTGGGATTTCCTGGCCGAGCGGCTGCTGCCCTATGTCGGCCGCATGGGCTTCACCCATCTCGAGCTGCTGCCGGTGGCCGAGCATCCGTTCGGCGGCTCGTGGGGCTATCAGCCGCTCGGCCTGTTCGCGCCGGCCGCGCGCTACGGCACGCCGGAGTCCTTCGCGCGCTTCGTCGATGCCGCGCACCGGGCCGGCATCGGCATCCACCTCGACTGGGTGCCGGCGCACTTTACGACCGATCCGCATGGGCTCGCACGCTACGACGGCACGCCGC
>CAYRBQ010000571.1:0-3112 GCA_964422305.1 uncultured Reyranella sp.
TGTGGAAGGTGACGATGATCGGCGCCTGCAGCTCGTTGGGCAGCAGGGTGCGGAAGCCCATGGCGCGCATGCCGTCGATCAGCACCCTGGCGTTCTCGCGGTAGCGCTTGCCGCGGCCGGCGACGCCGCCTTCGGCCGCATGCTCCTCGATAGCCTTGCCCAGCGCCACGATGACGTGGATGGGCGGCGTGAAGCGGTACTGGCCGGTCTTGGCGAAGCCCTCGGCCTGGTCGACCAGGTCGAGCACCAGGGTGGTCGCGTTGCCCTTGCACTGGGCCAGCGCCTCCTTGCGGCAGACGACGAAGCCCAGGCCCGGCACGCCCTCGAGGCACTTGTTCGAGGAAGCCGCCAGCGCGTCATAGTGGACCTTGCGGGCGTCGATCTCGATCGCGCCGAACGCCGACATCGAGTCGACCAGCAGGCGGCGGTCGAGCTTCTTCACCAGGGCGGCGATCTCGCCGATCGGGTTCAGGATGCCGGACGTGGTCTCGCAGTGGACGGCGAAGACGTGGGTGATGGCCGGGTCGCCCGCGATCATCGCCTCGAGCTTGGCGAGGTCAGGCGGCGTGTCCTCCGGCGTCTCGTATGTCGCCACGCCACGGCCGGCGATCTCGGCGATCTTCTTCGCCCGCTGGCCATAGGCGCCGTTGATGACGACCAGCAGCTTGCCGGTCTTCGGCACGAACGAGGTGATCATCGCCTCGGCGGCGAAGGTGCCGGAGCCCTGCACCGGCACCGTGACGTGGGTGCCTTCGCCGCCCGCCAGTTCCGCGATCTTCTCCAGCACCATCCGGTTGATGGCGATGAAGCCCGCGTCGCGCGAGCCCCAGTCGTGCACCATGGCCTGCTTGACGCTGGCCGAGGTGGTGAGCGGGCCCGGCGTCAGCAGCAGCGGATCGCCGGTTTCGGACTGGGCAGGCTTGGCGTGTGGCATGGGCGGATGATCGGCTCGCGCTGTCTATCCGTCCACTATATAATACATATGTTATCTATAGGTTTCACATATATGACGCCGACCCAGCTCCGCGCCTTCCATCTCGTCGCCGAGGCAGGCTCCTTCTCCGCCGCCGCCCGCGCCTCGGGCCTCAGCCAGCCCAACCTTTCGGGCCAGGTCACCGCGCTCGAGAAGAGCTACGGCGTGCGCCTGTTCGACCGGCGCGGCCGCATCGTCACGCCGACCGAGACCGGCCGCCAGCTCCACGGCGTCACGACCCGGCTGTTCGCCCTGCACGACGAAGCGCAGGCGCTGCTGCAGGGCGAGCGGGCCCTGACCCGTGGCCATCTCCGGATCGCGGCCGACTCCGCCCACCACGTGGTGCCGATCATGGCGGCACTGCGCAAACGCGCCGGCGGCCTCACCTTCGCGCTGTCGATCGACAACTCGGCCGTCGTGCTGGAGCGCCTGCTGCGCCACGAAGCCGATGTCGCGGTGATGGCCAAGAGCATCTCCGATCCGCGCATGCATGCGGTCCGGCTGCGCACCGACCGGGTCGTGCTGTTCGTCCCGGCCGGCCATGCGCTGGGCAAGCGCGGGCGCATGAAGCTGGCCGATCTCGCGGGCCAGGAGCTGGTGCTGCGCGAGCGCGGCTCGATCACGCGCGAGGTGCTTGAACAGGCGATGGCCGCTGCCGATATCAGGCCGGCCTCGATCGTCGAGGTGCAGACCCGCGAGGGCGTGCGCGAGGCGGTGGCGGCAGGCTTCGGCGTGGGCGCGGTGTTCGCGAGCGAACTCGGCGAGGACCGCCGCTTCCGCCGCATCGTTCTCTCCGACAGTGATCTTGCGGTGGCCGAATATGCCGTGTGCCTGCAGGAGCGCCGTCGCGTGGCGCTGGTGCGCGCGTTCATGGACGAAGCGACCAGACTTGCCTCGTAACAAAACTTTCATAATCGATCTGTGAGGCGTAGGCTTCGACGATCATGCACGGCGTAGAGACCATCCTGAATGTGCTGGGCAGCGTCTGCCTGCTGCTGTGGGGCGTGCGCATGGTGCGCACCGGCCTCACGCGCGCGTTCGGCGCCACGCTCCGCCGCGCCATCGGCGCCTGCTCGCGCAACCGCTTCACCGCCTTCGCGGGCGGGCTCGCGATCACCGGCGTGCTGCAGTCGAGCACGGCCACGGCGCTGCTTCTCTCCTCCTTCGCCGGCCGCGGCCTGATCCCGCTCTCGATCGCGCTCGCCGTCATGCTGGGCGCCGACGTCGGCACCACCATCGCCGCCCAGGTCCTGTCGTTCGATCTCGGCTGGGTCTCGCCGCTCCTGATCGGGGCCGGCGTGATTGCCTTCCTGTCGACCGAGTCCGACAAGCCGCATCATCTCGGCCGTGTCGCCATCGGGCTCGGCCTGATGCTGCTGTCGCTGAAGCTGCTGGCCGCCGCGACCGAGCCGCTGCGCGCGGCGCCGGCGTTCATGGCCGCCCTCGGCGGGCTGCAGGACGAGTACGTGATCGCCGCGGTGCTGGCCACGCTCGCCACCTGGTTCGTGCATTCGAGCCTGTCGATCGTGCTGCTGATCATGTCGTTCACCGGCAGCGGCCTGGTCGAGCCCAAGCTGGCGCTGGCGTTGGTGATCGGCGCCAATATCGGCGGCGCGCTCGCGCCCTACATGGCGCAGGCCGGCGCCGAGGTCGAAGCGCGGCGAGTCCCACTCGCCAACCTGATCACCCGCGGCATCGTGGGTCTGGCCCTCCTGCCCTTCCTCGGGCCGGTGCTGCAGGCGATGACCTGGCTCGATCCTTCGGCCGCCCGGCTGGCGGTCAACTTCCACACGGCCTTCAACATCGCGACGGCCATCCTGTTCCTGCCGCTGATCGACGTGGTCGCCTGGCTCTGCCGCCGCCTGCTGCCCGACCGTCCGGTGGCCGACGATCCCGGCAAGCCGCGGCATCTCGACCCCAACGTGCTCGACTCGCCCGCCGAGGCACTGGGCTGCGCGCTCCGCGAGACGCTGAACCTCGGCGACAAGGTCGCCGACATGCTGCGGCAGTCGATCGAGGTCTTCGCCGGCAACGACTCGAAGGCGGTGAAGGCGATCGAGGCGGCCGACGATTCGGTCGACCGGCTCTACGAGGCGATCAAGCTCTACCTCATCCAGACCTCGCGCAACGAGCTCGGCG
>CAYRBQ010000572.1:0-3109 GCA_964422305.1 uncultured Reyranella sp.
TCGGTCTCGCCCGAGCGGTGGGACATCACCGCGCCGTAGCTCGCATGGCGGGCCATCGAGACGGCTTCCATGGTCTCGGTCAGCGTGCCGATCTGGTTCACCTTGACCAGGATTGCGTTGGCGAGGCCGTCCTTGATGCCCTGCGCGAGGCGCGCCGGGTTGGTGACGAAGAGGTCGTCTCCCACGAGCTGGATCTTCTTGCCGTGCTTGTCCGTGATGGCCTTCCAGCCCTCCCAGTCGTCCTCGGCCATGCCGTCCTCGATCGACACGATCGGGTAGCGCTTCACGAGATCGGCGTAGTAGTCCACCATGCCGGCGGCATCGAACGACTTGCCCTCGCCCTCCATCTCGTACCTGCCCTTTTTGAAGAACTCGGTCGAGGCCGGGTCGAGCGCCAGCACGACGTCCTCGCCGGGCCTGTAGCCCGCCTTCTCGATCGCCTTCATGACGAAGGACAGCGCCTCGTCGGCCGTCGCGAGGTTGGGCGCGAAGCCGCCCTCGTCGCCCACGTTGGTGTTGTGCCCGGCATCGTGGAGCTGGCCGCGCAGCGCGTGGAACACCTCCGCGCCCATGCGCAGCGCATCGGCGAAGCGGTCTGCCTTCACCGGCATGATCATGAATTCCTGGATGTCGATCGGATTGTCGGCATGCGCGCCGCCGTTGATGATGTTCATCAGGGGCACCGGCAGCACCGAGGCCTGGCTGCCGCCAACATAGCGGTAGAGCGGCAGGCCGCTTTCCATCGCCGCCGCCTTGGCGACCGCGAGCGAGACGCCCAGGATCGCGTTGGCGCCGAGACGGCCCTTGTTCGGCGTGCCGTCGAGCTCGATCAGCGCGCGGTCGATCTTGATCTGCTCCAGCGCGTCGAGGCCCGACAGCAGGTCCATGATCTCGCCGTTCACCGCGGCGACCGCCTTCAGCACGCCCTTGCCGCCATAGCGCTTCTGGTCGCCGTCGCGCAGCTCGACCGCCTCGTGAGCGCCGGTCGACGCGCCCGACGGCACGGCGGCGCGGCCCAGGGCGCCGCTGTCGAGCTCGACCTCGACCTCGACGGTGGGATTGCCGCGGCTGTCCAGGATCTCGCGGCCGCGTACTTCAGCAATGGCGCTCATGGGAAACTCCGAGTTTGGCGCGGTTTGTCTAGCCGCGCCAAACCGGGGGAGCAAGTAATCGATGTGCGACGCTGCTAGCGCCAGGCGCTCTTCAGGGCCTGCTCGGTCTTCCACCTCTCGACGGCTGCGACGTCGTCGCAGGAGAAGGTCTGGGTGTTCTTGCGCGGCGTCCCTTCGATCCACGCGAACATCAGGCACTGCGTGTAGGCGTTCGCGCCCTGCTTGGTCTCGAACTTGACCTCGGTCGTGGTCGCCGCGCCGGTCTTGGCGTCGCCGTAGTCGTCGATCACCGGTGCGATCTCGCCGACCGTACGGCCCGCCGCCTTGCCGTCGGCGTACCACTTCGCGAAGCCCGCGAATTGCTCGCCGGCGACCCCCTTGCCGTCGGCCGCCACATAGGCCTTGAGGTCGCGGATCAGCGCCTGGGCCGCGGCATTGGCCTTGGGCTCGGCAGCCTTGCGTCGCTCTGCGAGGCGCGCCTGCAGGGCCTTCAACATGTCCGCATTGGAAGGCGGTGGCGGTGTCGCGGCGGCCTGCGCCGTCGGGTCGATGCGCCGGATCGGGGCGCGCGCAGCTTCGGCGTTGAGCTGGGCGGCCTCCTGAGGCGTGAGCTTGCCGACCGCCGGCGTGTTGCGTCCCTTCTGCCAGTCGCCGATCGCCTTCATGGTGGCTTCCGACTGCAGATTGCCGTCGATCGGACCGTTGTACTTGTCGAGCGTGCGCAACGATTCCTGGATCTTCCTGCGATCGGGCTCGGGGCTGTTCAACACCGTCGTGTAGTCGGGCGCGGGCGCCGGGCGTGCCGCCACCGGCGCAGGCGCGCCGCCACCGCCCCCGCCTCCTCCGCCGCCGCCGCTCGCGCAGGCGGCGGGATTCTGGTAGCTGCGCTCGACCTCGCCGGCGCTCTGCGTCCAAGCGACAGCCGGCGCCAGCAACGCGGCCGCGAGGATCAGCGCCGCGGTCCGCATGTCAGATGCCGCCGTAGGTGTTGGTGGCGAGCTGAGCCGGCAGGCCGATCACCATGACGACCGGCTGGCCGCGTCCGGTCTGGCCGCGCGCGATGATGTGGTCGTTGGGCGCGCCGCGCTTGCTTTCGTAGCTGCCGCGGCCGGCGAACTTGCCGCCGAAGCAGGACAGCGCGAACTGGCCGCTCGAGGGGTTCTCGTTGGTCATGGTGCCGTCGCAGACCTGCTCGCCGCGCGGATTTTCGACCGTGAAGGTGACCGAGCGGTCGCGTCCGATCAGGGCGCCGTAGCGCGTGACGCCGTTCAGCCGGGCGACGTTGCCGCGGTCGTCGCGATAGAAGATCGACACCGGCCCGTAGGCGTCGTCCGGCATCGAGCTCTTGGGCACGACGTAGGTCTCGTTGCTGATCACCACCTGGCAGCGGCAGTCGACGCCGTAGTTCTCGCCGAGCGGCCCGAGTTCGGCGAGCCTGCGGTTGCAGTTGGAGAGCGCCGTCTCCTGCACCTCGCGCTCGCTCATCTGGCCGCGTGCGTAGGAGTCGGAATAGAGGAACGAGCACTGCTTGGGCATCGGGATCGCCACGACCTTGTGGCTGGCCGCGTTGGTCTCGGTGTTGACCCAGTAGCGGTTCGCCATGTCGCCGAAGCGCAGGAAGATGGGATCGCGACGTTCGGCCTTGCCATAGGGCGACTGTGCCGATGCCTGCGCCCAGGCATTGGACGTAAGCAGCAACACGGCGGTCAGGGCAGCGGCGAGGATGCGGGTCATGGCGATCGGATTCTGCCGAGAAACATGACCGAAATACGTCCCGGGCGCGACCCCGGGGCGACCTTGCCGCCGCCTAGACGAGGCGGCTCTGCGTCTTGGCCGCGCCAATGAACGAGGTGAACAGCGGGTGCGGCGCGAACGGCCGCGACTTCAGCTCGGGATGGTACTGCACGCCGATGAACCAGGGGTGATCCGGGATCTCGACGATCTCGGGCAGGATGCCGTCGGGCGACATGCCGGAGAAGCGCAGGCCGACCTGCTCC
>CAYRBQ010000573.1:0-3107 GCA_964422305.1 uncultured Reyranella sp.
GCAGCAGGAAGGCCTCGCCGGCCGCCACCTTGGCGAGCGACATCCTCAGCTTGCGGGCCTCGCCGGCGAAGACCAGCGGCGGATAGCGGCGCAGACGCGCCTCGGCGCCGGCCAGCACGGCGGCGTCCGGATAGACAGGCATCTGCAGGGCCGGCCTGGTGCGCCAGCTCGTCGGCGACCAGTCGGCGGCACTCGAACTGCGGGACTGCGCTTTCGCGGCCGAACGGCCCTCAATCGCGGTCATCGACTCCTCCTGAACCCGCCGGCCGAAAGGGTCCGGCGGGGTGGGTGAAACTATACGTGCTGTGGATAAAAGGCCAGTCGGCTGCGGCCGGTCACTCGGCGGCCGCCCGGGTCGGCGCGGGGTCGGCCCGCGCCGTCCGCATGGTGACGAATTCCTCGCCGGCCGTCGGGTGGATGCCGACCGTGGCGTCGAAATGCGCCTTGGTGGCGCCAGCCTTCATGGCCACTGCAAGGCCCTGGACCAGCTCGGCCGCGTCGTCGCCCACCATGTGGATGCCGACCACCTTGTCGGTGGCGGCCTCGACGATCAGCTTCATGAAGGTGCGCTGGTGGCGCCCCGAGATCGTGGCCTTCATCGGCCTAAACGCCGAGGTGAAGACGCGCAGCTCGCCGAGCTGCAGCTTCGCTTGCTCCTCGGTCAGGCCGACATTGGCGAGCTCGGGCTGGCAGAACACCGCCGACGGTACGTCGCGATGGTCGGGCTTGCGCGGCTTCTTGCCGAACTCCGTGTCGGCGAAGCAGTGGCCCTCCATGAGCGCGACCGGAGTCAGGTTGATGCGGTCGGTCACGTCCCCCACCGCCCAGATGTTCTGCGCCGTGGTCTTCGACCATTCGTCGACGGCGATGGCGCCGGCCTTGTCGAGTTGCACGCCGACCTTCTCGAGGCCGATGCCCTGTGTGTTGGGCGCCCGGCCCGTTGCGTACATGACGCAGTCCGTCTCGAACATGCCGCCGAGCGGTGTATGAACCTCGTAGGGGCCGTTCTCGCCCTTCTTCACGATGCGGCCGATCTGCATCTCGGTCCGGAGCTTGATGCCGCTCTCCTTCAGCGCGTCGTGCACGAACGTCCGGCACTCCTCGTCGAAGCCGCGCAGCACGCGGTCGCGGCGCAGCACCAGGTCGACCTGGGAGCCTAGCCCGTTGAAGATGCCGGCGAACTCGACGGCGATGTAGCCCGCACCGACGATGGCGATGCGCTTGGGCATCGTGGGCAAATGGAACGCCTCGTTCGAGGTGATGGCGTGCTCGGCCCCGGGAATCGGCGGGACCACCGGACGCCCGCCGGTCGCCACCAGGAACTTCTCGGCGGTGATCGTCTGCTCGCCCACCATGATCGTGTGGCGGTCCATGAAGCGGCCCCGCCCCATGTGCAGCTTCACGCCGGCGCCATCGAGCAGGCGCAGGTAGACCGCGTTGAGGCGATCGACCTCCTTGTTCACGTTGTCGCGCAGGGTCGGCCAGGAGTGCGTGGGCGCCGGAACGGTCCAGCCGAACGCCTCGGCATCCTCGAACTCGTGCGCGAACTTCGAGCCGTAGACCAAGAGCTTCTTCGGCACGCAGCCGCGGATCACGCAGGTGCCGCCGACGCGGAAGTCCTCGCAGATGCCGACCCTCGCACCGTGGCCCGCCGCGATGCGCGAGGCGCGCACGCCGCCCGAGCCGGCGCCGATGACGAAGAGATCGTAGTCGTAGGCCATTGGGATATCCCCGAGGAGAACAAAACCTCAACGCGGCCATATTTCGGTCGCGGGGCAGACTATATCGGGGGCCATACGGCCAGGTAAGGAGACTTCGGCGTGTGTTGGAGGGCTCCGATACAACCTTAAGGATATTCCCGACCATGCGATATCTGACGCTTGCCGCCCTCTTTCTCCCGCTCTCGCTGCCCGCGGTCGCCGCGCCCGGCGATCCTGCCCCCGCCGGGCCCGCGCCGGCCGCGCAGTCCCGCCCCGCGCCGACCGAGCGTGGCGTCATGCGCTACGACGCCAACAAGGACGGCACAGTCACCCTCGAGGAGTGGCGCGCCGGCCAGCAGGCCCGTTTCAAGCGCCTCGACGCCAACAACGACGGCAAGCTCACCCAGGACGAGCTGTTCGCCCGCACGCCGGCGCTCGGCAACAGCGTGCTGCCGACCGACCGTCAGGCCGGCCGGCAGTCGGCCTACTTCCAGCGCCTCGATACCGACAAGGACGGTGTCGTGACGCTCGCCGAGTTCATGGCCCAGGGCGAACGCAACTTCACACGCTGCGACCTCGACAGGAACGGCCGCATCGACGCCGTCGAATGCCGCCAGGCCCTGCAGCGCAAGCCGGCCGAACGCTGACACGTCGGTGGGCCGGGGCTCGCGGTCCGAGAAAAAAGAAGGCCGCCGGGATCGCCGGCGGCCTTGGTCGCGCGTTTGCGGCGGGATCAGGTGCTCTCGGCCGACATGATGTCGCCGAACAGGTTCCAGGTCTCGCCCTTGAAGGATGCGAGCTGGACGGACTGGACGGGATAGAAGTCGGTCGGGCTGGTGTTGATGGTGATGCCCGGCAGCAGGAGCGGCACGCGCAGCTTCTGGTGGTTGGCCGCCTGGCGCATGAGGTTCTCGCGCGTCAGGTTGTCGCCGCACTTCTTCAGGGTCTGTTCCATCAGGTACGATACCGCGTAGGCATAGACATAGCTGCCGTCGGCCTTGTTGGCGCCGGGCATCCACTTGTCCATCCAGGCACTCCAGGCCTTCATGTCGGCGTTGTTGTCCCACTGCTTGTCGGTGGGATCCATGAGATACAGCGCCGTGAGGATGCCCTGGCTGTTCTCGAGACCGGCCGGCTTCAACGTCGAGGCGACCGACGACGAGACATTGTTCAGGTAGTGCACCGGCTTCCACCCCAGATCGGCCGCCTTGCGGATCGCCTGCGCCGCGAACTTCGGGATCGAGATGTTGAAGAAGACGTTGGCGCCCGAATCCTTGAGCTGGATGATCTGGGAATCGACCGTCGGATCGGTCGTCTCGTAGGTCACATGCTTGACCACCTTGTTGGCGTCCTTCCCGAGACCTTCCTTGAAGCCGCCCCAGTAGTCCTTGCCGTAGTCGTCGTTCT